>NZ_CP095748.1 GCF_022049065.2 Niallia sp. Man26 | reverse complement strand
ACTCTTGAATTTTTTCATATGTATGACCGCAAAACTCATCAAGACCACCCCCAAATATATCTCCCTCTAACCATTGTCCGAGAAAGAACTTTATTTGTAAAGTGGAGCTCACTATACTTTGCACGCAAAGTTCCATGTGCTCTGCGAGGCTTTTCGGCTCCGCCGAGCCATGCGCTGCATGGCAAAGAAAAGACCGAGGGGCTACTCGCCCCACCCCCAGCCAACGTAGCACGTTGGATCGCTTAATCGAACTCCCCAACCCCTCAATCCTTGAGGGGCTCCCTCGCCGGTAGGCAGCTCAAAAGGTGTTGCCTTTTGAGACACCAAAAGGGTCTTGGTGAAGTGAGTCTGTCAACTCCTTATCCTCCCTTCGGTCCGGTACCGTTGACAGACGCCATACGGGACTCTCTCGCCTTTTTTAGGGGTTGCCCCTAGTTTTACCCCTAAAAAGTAAGAAAGACGCTTCAAGAGCGTCTCTCGTTATTCTGGAGATCATTAGTATTACCTTTATTACTTTTTTTGAAAATGTTCTTTGTAATATAAATAATCAACTTTATGTTTTGTTGACATTAATTGAGTTGCTAATATTGCCGTGTAAATTGTCGTTAACCCTAATGCCACTACGGCTAGTAAATTTAAATTGCTTTTATTAATGCTACTGTTACTATTCATACAAGCTCCCCCCCTTTCTTTACTACGATCTTTCTAAATTAGATTCCTTAATACCATAAGTTTTTATTCAAATGCCACATAAAATTCAATGTCATTCCCCTTGTTTTAGGGTGGAGGCTGGCAAGGGGGTTTGGGGGAAGCCCCCATATTGCGTAGACCAGTAAGGCAAAAGAGAAAAATCATGAACGGAAGCTCTGGCGGTTTTGGCGGTACAATGGCTCGAGCAAGCCGATTTCCTAATTCCTCGTTTTAGGTACGTCGGCTTTGATTTTAAAGGATTTAATAGTTTAATAGGTTGCATAGCTTGTGCAATGTATAGGTTGCATAGCTCATGCAACCTATTGCAATAGAATGATGTTATTTTGCATATAGTTACTGCATTTTCAAATGGCTGATGATACCATATTTGCAATAAGAATTGACATATTAAAAATGGGTACTTCTAACGTTTATGTAGTCAATCAAGACCTAGCTTGGACAGACCGAAACAACCTAAAGAAATATGTAAAATACGACGGAAAAATCCTTGTTAGTCGTAAAGAAAATAAAGACTATCAATATCGAAATCAATTTGAACGCTTAAAAACTTTACTAGAAAGGAAGAATTTAAAATGAAAATAAAATTCGACTATAACAACGTAAAACCCCAAACTATAGCTGAAGTTTTAGAGTATTTCATGAATGAATTTAAAGACTTCAAAATTAAAGAAAACAGGGAAGAGATAGGACAGGTTTGTTCTATTGCGCTATTCTGCCCAGTTAGTTCAACAAAGAAAATTAAAGTTATTTCTAATTTTCCATAAGGTAGTAGGTTATTGCGGAACTGCTGTAGAAAGTTAATATAATATTCCATTTCCTAGATCTGGAGGGTTTCGAATTGGAAAAACAATTATTAACTATGGCTCAAATCGCAAAACAATTAAATCTTGCTGAATCTACAGCAAGATTTTATAGAGATCGTTTCGAAAATTACATACCATCTGTTGGTGAAGGAAGAAAAAAACGATATAAACAGGAGACAATCGAGGTATTGCGGTTCATTGCGGAAGGATTTAACCGCAACCTAACCGCAACGGATATCGAGGACGGTCTATCCCGCATGGTTGCAAGAAATATTGAAGTTGAAAAAGAAACCGCAATAACAACAGCAGCAACGCAGCAACAACCAGAAAACGAACTAAAACACTATAATTTGCAACTTCAAATTGCACTCAAGCAAATGAGTGCAACTATGAAAATTATCGCTGACCAAAAAGAAGAGATTGCGGAATTGCGAAAACATATTGCTGATGTAGAGAGCAAACTAGAAGAACGAGAACCGAAACTAATAGAGTCCATAAGAGAACTACAAGAAACTAAAAAAGAAATTGCAGCTACTCACCAAAAAAAGTGGTGGCGATTTTGGAAATAACAAAAAGAGTAGCTACTTACATAGCTACTCAATCACATAATTTTTTAATCCAATATGCCATCTTGCTATCACATTAAAAGTACCGTTTGCCACTTCATCATCTTCTGAAATATTGACGAGATCGCCATCCTCCGCATCTCCCAAATTCAGCTCCTTATGAATTTCCTTCAGTAATCCACCGTAACCAATCAACCTTTTATAAGCCAGGGCGTTATCCAACGCTAAAACGGTTTCAACATTTTCCTCCGTTACCTTATTTCCCTTGATTACATCTGTATCTTTTACTGGATACTTCGATACTTCTAAAATAGCATTTTGTTCTTTGATAGCATTTTTCAAATCTTTTTCATAGGTTTCTAGTTCATCTAATTTTTCTTTTGGTTTAACCTTTTTTATATGTACAATCGGTGTGTAATCTAACTTCATAGCCTTTTTCCAAAGGCTTGTCCATTCTTCATGCGTTATGTAAAACTCTTTTTTCTTGAAGTAACTTGCAGGAACGCATAGCAACACATGAAAATGAGGGTGATACGTTCCGAACGATTCACTTTGAGGATCTCGGTTTTTTGTAACCTCCAAAGCTCGAAAGAAGCCTTTCACAGACGTTTTAAGAGTTTTATATTGCATCATCCTTCTAAAACCCTCAAACATCGCTGAAATCGTTTCAGGTAGGACCTCAGCATCCGTATTTTTGACGGTGAGGGTCAAAAACAACCAACAAACGTTTTCACGCTCATTAACCGTCTCTACGACCCGTTTATTATGATAAGCAATTTTTAACGATCTTCTCCAGTTACACATAGGGCATAACCTCACTTTACAGAACCATGCTTGGTAGAGTTTCAATGTTTCTTCCGTATGCTTAAATACCAATTGAGTTGCACAATCCTTCATCCGTTCAGCTTTACTATGTAGTCCTGCAACCTCGAAATGTTCAGCTGTTAACACCGAACGCTTTTTCTTACCTTTCCAATCGCGTTCCTTGCCCGATTTTGTCTTATCCTCCAATATTTTTGGAGTTGATTTATCGGGCGGTTCAATGTTATTATTTTTGTACATGATTTTATTAATCCGCCTTTCTCGAAAAGGCATAAAGAGCCCTCTGTTTTATTGGTTGTTTCTCGACAATTCAACCTTATCACAGAGGCTTTTTTCTGTCCACCTATAAAAACCGACTCAAAGCCAGTCGTACCAAGGCTTCAAGCCTGTTTTTGAAAATGACATTGTTTCTATATGTATCAAGATAAGAAAAAACACAAAAAAGCCCCCAAAAAAAATAGGGCTTTTTAAGTTCAAAACCACAAAAACAAAAGCCATCAAAAACTACGTTTATGATTCTCGACTATATTTAAGTGGAATTAGTTCACTAATTTTTGTTTTCTGTAACTCTCCATCTATATCTAAAATAATAAAACAATCTGGTGAATAATCGGAAATTAATTCCCTGCACATCCCACACGGACTAACTACTCTTAACTCTCTATTCTTTTCATCAGAATAAGGATGTCTAACGGCAACAATTGTATCAAAGTATCTTTCTCCGTTTGAAATTGCATTTCCAATCGCGATAGCTTCAGCACATACTGTAATCCGTCCAATATATGCTTCTATGTGTACCGCAGAAACAATATTTCCCGACTTTGTTTTTAACGCTGCTCCTACATGATGTCTATCGTCTTCATAGAGGTTAGTAATTTTACTTTTAGCTTCATCAATTAGTTTAAAATCATTTTCTGTTAAAGGATAAGTTTTCATCATTTTCCCCTGACTTTTTCTTATTTATTTAAGAGAAATCTTATTATCTTTCAAAATCCATTTCTCTGTCTTTCCCTCTGCTCACCTTTTTTTCTTGTTCATTCTCTTTCACTTTCAAAAATACTTGAGCTCCATTCACTTCTTGCTCGTCTGTAAAATGCTTTTTTAATAATCGCTCTCCCATTTTATCTAAGACTTGGGCCTTAAAAGCCCCAATATGATGGCTGAAGTCCTGTACTTTATCTTTGTAATAGCTTTTTACCTTTTCAAGGGTACGGGTTAAAAAAGTATTTTCTCTAACTAATTCTTTATTTTCATTTCTCAAACGGTCATTCTCTTTTTTCAACATGCTATTTTCATCTTCTAGCCGATCATTTTTTTGCATCTCATCAATCCAATAGCTCTCAAACTCATCAGATTTAGTTTTAAGCCCCTCTGAAGCTTTAGCAAGCATTTTAATACCCTCAAAGTCTTCTTGGGCTAATTCGACCGTTTTTGAGCGAATTAAGCCACCCTTTTCTTTCACTTCCACCTCGTCCACTTTTTTAACATGGTCTAAAGACTTTCCTAGGTCGCTTAAGCGACCCTCTACGTCCTTAATGGACTTCTCCAGCATTTTTTTATCTTCTAGCTTTTCTTTTAATTCATTTTCTAATGATTTTACTTTTTCCTTTACGGTTAACGCTTTGAAACGATTGGCTTCTATATGTCTTCGGTCACTAGAGACACCACGCTCTAAGTCAAATCCCTTTTTTGTCACATGCTCATGAAATTTATCTTGAAGTTGCTGCAGTTCTGTTTTTTTACCAAAAAACTGTTTAGCTGCCAATTTACCTTCCGAAGTAATCGGAACCATCCCCACATGCATATGGGGCGTTTTTTCATCTTTATGTACAACCGCATACACCATATTTTTTTCACCATAACGATCCTGGAGAAACTTCAGGCTTTCTTCAAAGAATCGCTTTTCTTCTCGTGGATCTAAGCCATCGAAAAACGCTTTGTCTGACGTGACGACAAAAGAGCATAATTTTACCGCATCTTTCCTTATCGCCCTTTGGCCTGTATAGCGTTCGTCAATTTCTTGTTGAATGCGCTCGTCATAATCAATCGGAGCATGATTCAGCAAATCATAATTCAAGGAAGAACGCTCCTTATCAATGTCCATATTCGTCTGACTTTCTTTTTCTCGTTGATTATGAATCTGCATGCCTTTGACGTCCGC
>NZ_CP095747.1 GCF_022049065.2 Niallia sp. Man26 | reverse complement strand
GCCTGGCGACGTCCTACTCTCACAGGGGGAGAGCCCCCAACTACCATCGGCGCTGAGAAGCTTAACTTCCGTGTTCGGTATGGGAACGGGTGTGACCTTCTCGCTATCGCCACCAGACTATGTAATTTTGAGAGTTATTCCCTCAAAACTAGATTATGTTGTAAGAAGAAAGAATGAGTAATCATTTATTAGTTAAGTCCTCGATCTATTAGTATTTGTCAGCTCCACGTGTCACCACGCTTCCACCTCAAACCTATCAACCTGATCATCTTTCAGGGATCTTACTAGCTTACGCTATGGGAAATCTCATCTTGAGGGGGGCTTCATGCTTAGATGCTTTCAGCACTTATCCCTTCCGCACATAGCTACCCAGCTATGCCTTTGGCAAGACAACTGGTACACCAGCGGTGCGTCCATCCCGGTCCTCTCGTACTAAGGACAGCTCCTCTCAAATTTCCTACGCCCACGACGGATAGGGACCGAACTGTCTCACGACGTTCTGAACCCAGCTCGCGTACCGCTTTAATGGGCGAACAGCCCAACCCTTGGGACCGACTACAGCCCCAGGATGCGATGAGCCGACATCGAGGTGCCAAACCTCCCCGTCGATGTGGACTCTTGGGGGAGATAAGCCTGTTATCCCCGGGGTAGCTTTTATCCGTTGAGCGATGGCCCTTCCATGCGGAACCACCGGATCACTAAGCCCGACTTTCGTCCCTGCTCGACTTGTAGGTCTCGCAGTCAAGCTCCCTTGTGCCTTTACACTCTACGAATGATTTCCAACCATTCTGAGGGAACCTTTGGGCGCCTCCGTTACTTTTTAGGAGGCGACCGCCCCAGTCAAACTGCCCACCTGACACTGTCTCCCACCCCGATAAGGGGTGCGGGTTAGAATGTCAATACAGCCAGGGTAGTATCCCACCAATGCCTCCACCGAAGCTGGCGCTCCGGCTTCCAAGGCTCCTACCTATCCTGTACAAGCTGTACCAAAATTCAATATCAGGCTACAGTAAAGCTCCACGGGGTCTTTCCGTCCTGTCGCGGGTAACCTGCATCTTCACAGGTACTATAATTTCACCGAGTCTCTCGTTGAGACAGTGCCCAGATCGTTACACCTTTCGTGCGGGTCGGAACTTACCCGACAAGGAATTTCGCTACCTTAGGACCGTTATAGTTACGGCCGCCGTTTACTGGGGCTTCAATTCAGAGCTTCGCGCGAACGCTAACCCCTCCTCTTAACCTTCCAGCACCGGGCAGGTGTCAGCCCCTATACTTCGCCTTACGGCTTCGCAGAGACCTGTGTTTTTGCTAAACAGTCGCCTGGGCCTATTCACTGCGGCTCTCTCGGGCTTGCACCCAAAAGAGCACCCCTTCTCCCGAAGTTACGGGGTCATTTTGCCGAGTTCCTTAACGAGAGTTCTCTCGCTCACCTTAGGATTCTCTCCTCGCCTACCTGTGTCGGTTTGCGGTACGGGCACCTTGAATCTCGCTAGAGGCTTTTCTTGGCAGTGTGGAATCAGGAACTTCGGTACTATATTTCCCTCGCCGTCACAGCTCCGCCTTCACGGTAATGGGATTTGCCTCATTACCAGCCTAACTGCTTGGACGTGCTAATCCAACAGCACGCTTACCCTATCCTCCTGCGTCCCCCCATCGCTCAAACGATTCATAAGGTGGTACAGGAATATCAACCTGTTGTCCATCGCCTACGCTCTTCAGCCTCGGCTTAGGTCCCGACTAACCCTGAGTGGACGAGCCTTCCTCAGGAAACCTTAGGCATTCGGTGGATGAGATTCTCACTCATCTTTCGCTACTCATACCGGCATTCTCACTTCTAAGCGCTCCACCAGTCCTTACGGTCTAGCTTCAACGCCCTTAGAACGCTCTCCTACCACTGACATCGTAGATGTCAATCCACAGCTTCGGTGATACGTTTAGCCCCGGTACATTTTCGGCGCAGAGTCACTCGACCAGTGAGCTATTACGCACTCTTTAAATGGTGGCTGCTTCTAAGCCAACATCCTGGTTGTCTAAGCAACTCCACATCCTTTTCCACTTAACGTATACTTTGGGACCTTAGCTGGTGGTCTGGGCTGTTTCCCTCTTGACTACGGATCTTATCACTCGCAGTCTGACTCCCAAGGATAAGTATTTGGCATTCGGAGTTTGTCTGAATTCGGTAACCCGATGGGGGCCCCTAGTCCAAACAGTGCTCTACCTCCAATACTCTTACCTTGAGGCTAGCCCTAAAGCTATTTCGGAGAGAACCAGCTATCTCCAAGTTCGATTGGAATTTCTCCGCTACCCACACCTCATCCCCGCACTTTTCAACGTGCGTGGGTTCGGGCCTCCATCCAGTGTTACCTGGACTTCACCCTGGACATGGGTAGATCACCTGGTTTCGGGTCTACGACCACATACTATTACGCCCTATTCAGACTCGCTTTCGCTGCGGCTCCGTCTCTTCAACTTAACCTCGCATGTAATCGTAACTCGCCGGTTCATTCTACAAAAGGCACGCTATCACCCATTAATGGGCTCTAACTACTTGTAGGCACACGGTTTCAGGATCTATTTCACTCCCCTTCCGGGGTGCTTTTCACCTTTCCCTCACGGTACTGGTTCACTATCGGTCACTAGGGAGTATTTAGCCTTGGGAGATGGTCCTCCCTGCTTCCGACGGGATTTCACGTGTCCCGCCGTACTCAGGATCCACTCAGGAGGGAACGAAGTTTCGACTACAGGGTTTTTACCTTCTATGACTGGCCTTTCCAGACCTATTCATCTACCCCGTTCCTTTGTAACTCCATGTAGAGTGTCCTACAACCCCAAGAGGCAAGCCTCTTGGTTTGGGCTAATCCCGTTTCGCTCGCCGCTACTCAGGGAATCGCGTTTGCTTTCTCTTCCTCCGGGTACTTAGATGTTTCAGTTCCCCGGGTCTGCCTTCTGTTACTCTATGTATTCAAGTAACGATACTATCCCATTACGGATAGTGGGTTCCCCCATTCGGAAATCTCCGGATCAAAGCTTACTTACAGCTCCCCGAAGCATATCGGTGTTAGTACCGTCCTTCATCGGCTCCTAGTGCCAAGGCATCCACCGTGCGCCCTTTCTAACTTAACTTGTTTCGGCTAAAGATGTTACTCTTTACCCTGAAATTCTTCTATTAAATAGAGAATCTAAGATGGCGATTACTCGGTTTCTTTCTTGGTTCTTACTATTCATAATCTAGTTTTCAAGGAACAATCTTTCTTTTGAGGAATTGCTCCCTCAAAACTGAACAACAAAATCATCAACAATCTGTGAATGGAACGAATTCCATTTTTCCTTAGAAAGGAGGTGATCCAGCCGCACCTTCCGATACGGCTACCTTGTTACGACTTCACCCCAATCATCTATCCCACCTTAGGCGGCTGGCTCCTAAAAGGTTACCCCACCGACTTCGGGTGTTACAAACTCTCGTGGTGTGACGGGCGGTGTGTACAAGGCCCGGGAACGTATTCACCGCGGCATGCTGATCCGCGATTACTAGCGATTCCAGCTTCATGTAGGCGAGTTGCAGCCTACAATCCGAACTGAGAATGGTTTTATGGGATTGGCTCGACCTCGCGGTTTTGCTGCCCTTTGTACCATCCATTGTAGCACGTGTGTAGCCCAGGTCATAAGGGGCATGATGATTTGACGTCATCCCCACCTTCCTCCGGTTTGTCACCGGCAGTCACCTTAGAGTGCCCAACTAAATGCTGGCAACTAAGATCAAGGGTTGCGCTCGTTGCGGGACTTAACCCAACATCTCACGACACGAGCTGACGACAACCATGCACCACCTGTCATCCTGTCCCCCGAAGGGGAACGTCCTATCTCTAGGATTGTCAGGAGATGTCAAGACCTGGTAAGGTTCTTCGCGTTGCTTCGAATTAAACCACATGCTCCACCGCTTGTGCGGGCCCCCGTCAATTCCTTTGAGTTTCAGCCTTGCGGCCGTACTCCCCAGGCGGAGTGCTTAATGCGTTTGCTGCAGCACTAAAGGGCGGAAACCCTCTAACACTTAGCACTCATCGTTTACGGCGTGGACTACCAGGGTATCTAATCCTGTTTGCTCCCCACGCTTTCGCGCCTCAGCGTCAGTTACAGACCAAAGAGTCGCCTTCGCCACTGGTGTTCCTCCACATCTCTACGCATTTCACCGCTACACGTGGAATTCCACTCTTCTCTTCTGCACTCAAGTCCCCCAGTTTCCAATGACCCTCCACGGTTGAGCCGTGGGCTTTCACATCAGACTTAAAGGACCGCCTGCGCGCGCTTTACGCCCAATAATTCCGGACAACGCTTGCCACCTACGTATTACCGCGGCTGCTGGCACGTAGTTAGCCGTGGCTTTCTGGTTAGGTACCGTCAAGGTACGAGCAGTTACTCTCGTACTTGTTCTTCCCTAACAACAGAGTTTTACGATCCGAAAACCTTCATCACTCACGCGGCGTTGCTCCGTCAGACTTTCGTCCATTGCGGAAGATTCCCTACTGCTGCCTCCCGTAGGAGTCTGGGCCGTGTCTCAGTCCCAGTGTGGCCGATCACCCTCTCAGGTCGGCTACGCATCGTCGCCTTGGTGAGCCGTTACCTCACCAACTAGCTAATGCGCCGCGGGCCCATCTGTAAGTGACAGCGTAAACCGTCTTTCAGCTTTTCTACATGAGTAGAAAAGGATTATCCGGTATTAGCTCCGGTTTCCCGAAGTTATCCCAGTCTTACAGGCAGGTTGCCCACGTGTTACTCACCCGTCCGCCGCTAACTTAAAAAGCAAGCTTTTTAAGTCCGCTCGACTTGCATGTATTAGGCACGCCGCCAGCGTTCGTCCTGAGCCAGGATCAAACTCTCCGATAAAGAGTAAGATTAGCTCATTTGCTAAACTCTAGCTTTTTGTTACTTTGTTTTCATCTTTATAACGAAAGTTATAAAAACGATTATTGTTGACGTTTTGTTTGTTCAGTTTTCAAAGAGCAATTTTTCGTTGCTATTAGGAGCAACTTTTATATAATAACATATCATTTCATCGTCGTCAACTTCTACGAACAAACTTTTTTATTTTGTATAAAAAGAAAGTTTTTATTCGTTTTAGCGACATTTATTAATATATCACCATTATTCGTGGAAGTCAACTTCTTTTTAAAGCTTCTTACTAATTTCTTCAATGAAGCGAGTTTCTATTCTACATAATAAACTCTTTTATAGCAATAGTAGTTAATTAAACAAGTATTAATAATTAAAAAGAACAAAAACCATACTGGTTTTTGTTCTTTTTAATTTAACATCATTTTTCCCCTACGATCATTCAATTCCTTCATTATTGCTTCCTTCTTTGAATTCCATAAATTTAAAGCATCATCTTCATTCATATATTTAATAAATGTTTGCAAAGCCTCATTCTTCATCATCCAGTCTGTTAAAAATTCTACTCTTTTAATTTTACGCTTTGGTATATGGCTCTTTATAAAATCTTGAATAGCATCATTAACAGGATCCACTTCAATAATTTCGTTACTTATCTCATTCTTTAACTTGTATGTGATAAATCCTATTGGATTTTCTATTTTATAATTATCTCTAATTGACTCCATTACTTGAATTACATTTCTTTTCCCATACTCCAACCAGTTTTGTATAGTTTTATTCGGTACTTTGAAACCTAAATCATTCGCCAAACTTTTGATATCATTAATATCATTTTTAGAAACAACAAAAAGATCTTTTTCAAGTTCTTCTGTATTTAACACTTCAGTTTTAATGGAATTAGATATCGGAACTGGTAGAGGTTGAATAATGGAATCTTTAGGTTTTATAAAGAATTTAATTTCTTTAACAGCTCTTCCTTGTTTAATCTCTTGAAATTCAAATGTAATATCTGATTTTTTGTTTATCTGTTTTTGAGAAGGCAGTAATACTCGTTGCTTAAAATTCCCGTAAGCAGGATATATATTTGTTGCCCCTAACTTATGTCTAAGATCTTCCATATTGAAAGTTCTTTCTTTTAAACGTTCATATTGCTTTAGTAGCTCGTATATCCTTATAGAATAATGTCCCTTTAGTTTACTTACATTTTTTAAATGATAAGATGTAAACTCCTTTTTCAATTCTAATAAATATGGGGTAAGAAATTTATGGAGTGTAAGCTCAATGGTCCCTTTTTTATAGTTGTAATCAGCTTGGGATAACCATTGAACTTGTACCAATCTTTCCTCGAACCTAATTTCATAAATTTTAGCTAACATATTTCTCGTAATTTCTTCTAGTTCCTTATATCTCGTATTACTATTACCGCCAATCAATTTAATGAAATCTTTTATTGTAAAAGTGTAAGATTGAAACTCCTTATCATTCGGTTGCACTAAACTAATAAGTGTTAAGATGATTTTTTGTTCTATCTCAGTTAATTTATATGCTGCTTCAATAAGCTGATTTGATTTTGTAATTAAGTTGTCCGCGCTTATTTTGGATCCCATATCAAAACTCCTTTTTAATGATCATTCTAAAATATAACAAAGAATGCAAAGGAGCGTCTACTTCAGGTTATATTTCCGAAAATTCAGAATCAGTTTTCGGAAATTACTCAGTTTTTGTTATAGTTTACTCAGTTTTTGTTATAGTTTACTCAGTTTTTGTTATAGTTAAGACTCAGTTTTTGTTATAGTTTACTCAGTTTTTGTTATAGTTTACTCAGTTTTTGTTATAGTTTACTCAGTTTTTGTTATAGTTAAGGTCTCTGAACCCTTGGTACATAAGAGTTTTAAGCCTCTGAAAACAATAAAAACAATAAAAACAATAAAAACAATATATGATAAAACAATCAAAACAATACTTGGTGAATGATTAATTTTTCATTATTTCTGTCTATTTAAAATAATGAATTAATAGTTCTGCTAATAAAGTTGTTATATTTTATATATATTAAAGGATTTCAATTATTTTTCTAGAAAGGTTTATATAAATAAAAGAAGAAAACAACGTTGGAAGGAGGCGTGGTTTTGGCTATTACTATTACAATGGGAATACAAAAAGGTGGTTGCGGGAAATCCACTACTGCTGGAATACTAGCATATTTATTAAGCAGAGATGGCTATAAGGTGTTAGCCATAGATATGGATTCTCAAGGTAATTTAACTGAATTAATATCTAATCAACCTTCTAATGAATTTGTAGGAAAATCAATACTAGAAGCAATGCAGAATCAAAATATGAAAGATTACATCCTACCTATAGGGAAAAATTTAGATTTACTTCCTGCTACTAATTTTTTAGCTACTTTTCCAAGATGGATTTATACGGGAAGAACATATAAAGGTGATAGTATTCCTTTCAAAGGAATACCTAGTTTAATTCTAGATCAAAGTTTAGATGATATAAGAAGTGAGTATGATTTCATTATTATTGATACACCACCGTCATTGTCAGAACAAACAACTAATGCATTATGTGCTAGTGAATATGTAGTAGTGTTGTTTGAGTGTTCTAACTGGTGCTACTCAGCAATTCCTAACTTCATGGAATCCGTCGCCAGTGCTAAAAAACATGGAAATAGAGGTACTGAGGTAATAGGAATTTTAAGAACATTAAATGACTTAAGAAGAAGTGATGCCAAAGCATTTAATGAAATGATTACAGAAGATTATCCTAACGAAGTATTTAAAACTGTTATTAATAGAAGAGCTCCTATTGGTCGTTTAGCTTTATATGGATTCAATAAAAACTCAGAGTTAAAACCGGCTTTACTACAATATGAGCAATTTTATAAGGAGTTGATAGATCGTGTCCAAAGTAAATGATATTAAAAATTTGAAGCGGCTTCAAAAGCAAATTACGCCATCACAAGCTTTAGCTGAAGAAATTATTGAAGAGAAAACATTTGAGCAGGAAAAAAAGTTAATAAGAAAACGAGTATCTTTTGATTTAAGAACAGACTTACATAGAGAATTAAAAATGCAATCTTTATTGCAAGAAAAAAACATCTATATTTTAATTGAAGAAGCATTAGAGAAATATCTAAATAAGATTAAAGAATAATTTTGTGCATCCAATATTTGAGTGCGTAGAATTATTTTATCTGCAGTTAACATAATGCATCTTATCCAAAGCAGCACCCCAAACAAAAGACGGAATCCGGCCATATTCGGGCAAATTCCGTCTTTTTCCCTTCGGGAAATAATCAAAAAAAGGACTAAAATTGATAAGAACAATCTCTTATTTACTTCATCTTTCTTACGAATTCTATTTAATAGTCCATTTGACATTGGTATTATAAAAATTAATTTGGGTAAATACTAAATAAACAACTCACCCTAGCGTATCGCTAATAAAAGTTTTTTGTATCGCCTCTTCTAATTCTAATTGTTTCATCCTGGATTTTGCATATCTTTTAGTTACATTTATATCTTTATGACCAGCTAATTTTGAAACAATTTCCAAGCCAACGCCTTTATCTATAAGCTTTTGACAGAAAGTATGTCTTAATTTATGTGGATGAACATTATACTTCTTCAACATATATTGAATTGATCTTTCTGTTAGCCGCTCATTAGATCTTGAAGTAAATAAAGCTTCATCACTGTTAAACGAATCACAGTATTTATGAAGATATTCCTTAGCTTCTTCTGACAATGGAATAAATCTCTCTTCACCAGTTATTCCATTTTTAACGATTAACTGCTTTTTTATAAGATCAATATTCGACTTATTTAAAGAACATAATTCAGATACTCTAATACCTGTATGGAGCAATAAATAAACGATAGCTATATTTCTTCCATGCCCATCTTTTTTAACTTTTTGAAGCAGCTGATTGTACTCAAAAGATGTTAAAATTTCTAATTCTCCCTTTTTTTCTATAGGCATAACTTTAATATCTAAAATTATTTCTGGACGTCTCAAGAACTTAGCGAAGGTTCTAATAGAACCAAGTATTTTATCAATAGTTATTGGACTTTTCCCCTGCTGCTCTAAAAAAGAGAGATAATTTTGAACATCTTGCTGAGATATGTTCTCTAAATAAGTAGGATATTTGTAGAGCCAGTCTTGAAATTTTTTCATTTCACGTTGATAAGTAGTGACGGTGTTAACAGATTTGCCTTCTGTTTCAAGCCAGTCTGCAAATTGACTAATTACATTAGATTTTTGCACTTTATCACCCCTAAATTCAGACTTGGTACCTTACTTAATATCTTAAATCATAAAAAGAAAGAAGTAAACTTCCGCGATGAATTTCAAAAAAAAGGGGATAGTAGCCTAACGACTACTATCCCCTTTTGGT
>NZ_CP095746.1 GCF_022049065.2 Niallia sp. Man26 | reverse complement strand
AAAAGGTTGGCTCGTCACAAGAAAAGAGCTGAATATTTCTTAGGTAGAATTGCAAATCAGAACCCAAAGTTCTTTAAACATTGGGAATTAGGTATTAAGCCTACGGCTGAATAATGGGAGCCGGATGAGCTGAGAGGTTCACGTCCGGTTCTGAGAGGGACTACTGGGGAGGTTCCAGTGGTCTACTTGCCTCGTATGTTGTTTTCAACACAAAAGAGAAGCTCAACAATTTTATGAGTCTTTAAAGTCGAGATTAAAGAAATTTAATTTGGAGATAGCTGAGGATAAAACGAAGGTCATTCCCTTCGGGAGGTTTGCGGAACATAACGCAAAAAGAATAGGAAATAGCAAACCAGCAACCTTTGATTTTCTTGGATTTACCCATTATTGCAGCAAAAGTAAACAAGGGAAATTTCGTGTAAAACGGAAGTCGAGCAGGAAGAAAGTCCAAGGTAAACTCAGAGAGACTAAAGAATGGTTGAAGACAAATAGGAATAAATCTATTCATTTAATTATGGATAGATTTAAAAGGTCACTTATAGGTTATTACAACTATTACTGCATTACAGACAATACGCAAACTGTGAACGGTTTTAAAGAGAAGATTGAAGAACTACTATATAAATGGCTAAATAGAAGAAGTCAGAGGAAATCCTTTACCTGGGATAAATTTAGACTCTTTCTAAAGAAGTTTCCACTTCCAACTCCAATAATTAAAGTAAACATTTATGAATTAAGAAAAGAGATTAGCTATATTCTGTAAAAGATAATTAGGAGGAGCCGTGTGCGTTAATTGCGCAAGCACGGTTCTGTGAGGGGGGAGAGTACAATTTACCGTAAGGTAGAAAGGCTCTCTTCTACTCGACTATTGAAAGAAGATGAAACCAAAATTTCATTTAAACGTATTATTCTATAATCATTTATTTCTCTTAAAGGGGGACAAAATGCTTGCAAATTCCTTAGTATTAATGGGATTAGGTATAGTAATAATAATTGTCGGTTTTCCATCAAACAAAAAGGAAAGACTTCGTTCCATTAAAGAAATCTACAATTGAAAGAATTCGGATTTAAGGAGGAATTTTTATATGTCATCATTAATGTTAGGACTGATACTAGGTGCCTTTTTAGTTATAGGGATTCAACAAATTATCTACACTTTAATATGGGTATATACAGGGGAAAATATGGGGATGATACGAAACATTAGAACCGCTATAAAGAATTCGAAGCATAAGAAAAAAGTAAAAAGTGTAGAAAGTTATTAAGAAATTCGTAAATTATTGTTGTGGTTAATCATTTTTAAATTTACCAGTTAACAAGTTTTTTTCTAAACAGCCGCCATTAGCATATAGGTTCAAGCAGGGCTTTCCTTTAATAGAGGAGAAGCCTTTTGCCATGTCACAAACAGGGCAGGATAGTGGTGCGAAATGTTCCTAGTTAAATGGAGGATGGTTACATTACTCCGGTAAAGGTTAGGCAGTTCCTTTCGGAACTGAAGGGTTATATCGAAGAATCAAATGATGAGGTAACGCTCGGAAGGGTTCTCTCTTAGTCGAATAGCACTTGATTTAGTAAGAATGATAGTGTTATAAGCTCGGTGAAAAGGCGTGAGAAATTACCGTATCAGTTCGGCTGACGAAAGCCTACTCGATGGAGTGGTGTAATTCATGGTGCTTGAGTTGAATGAATATGGTGAGAATGCGAATAAACCTAAAATAAATGGTTAAGCTGACAAACTTCTGAATGTACGGGTCTATACCTGCTATACATAGAAATGTGTATATCACCAAATTGTGAGGTTAGCTGTGGGTGAGTAAGACTCGCTAATATGAAAATCCATGATACGTTACAGGCGTATGAACGCTAACAGGCTTACAGGAAGCACCTAAGTTCATTCTATAATAGATATAATTCAACGTTGTAAGCTGATAACGTGGAGGACTTACTTCTATTGAAACGTTGATAAGGAAAACAATAATGAAACTAGTTACTGTATAACTTATCTTCATATCAGTGAAAGTGGTGGCACAGTACCTATGAAGTGTCTAATTCACACGGAGGGATAGCCACTAGACTAATAAAGATTTATTCAACCAAGTAAGGCAGTTCTTTATCGATTAATAAGGTTCTCGTGAGACTAAAAGAGGTTTAACTCCGAAAGGAGTACCGACTTATTGAAACGGAAGAAACTGAGACACAGTGAATATTATAGTATGCAAGATTGTTTTGACACACTATACGCTCAAAGTGTCGGTGGTCATCACTTCTATGACTTAACAGAATTAATGAGTTCTCCAGATAATATACGACTTGCCTATCGAAACATTAAGAGAAATACAGGTAGCAAAACTGCTGGAACTGACAAGTTATCGATTAATGACATTCAGCATTTAGCAGTAGAAGATGTAATAGCAACAGTCCAATCCATGTTTAAATGGTACGAACCGCAAACGGTAAGAAGAGTTTACATACCAAAAGGAAATGGGAAAACTAGACCTTTGGGAATTCCAACGATTTGGGATAGAATCTTTCAGCAGTGCATTTTACAAATCTTAGAGCCAATTTGCGAAGCAAAATTCCATAAACACAGTTATGGGTTCAGACCAAATCGCAGCACTCATCATGCCAAAGCCAGACTTGAGTTCCTAATTAACCAGTCTGGGCTACATCATTGTGTTGATGTAGATATTAAAGGCTTCTTTGATAATGTTAATCATAGTAAGCTTTTAAAACAAATGTGGTCAATAGGCATAAGAGATAAATCACTTCTTTCTATAATATCTAGGCTACTTAAAGCAGAAATTGATGGAGAAGGTGTTCCTACAAAAGGTACCCCGCAGGGGGGGATTCTGTCACCTTTACTATCCAACATTGTGTTAAACGAATTAGATTGGTGGGTTAGTGACCAATGGGAAACGTTTAAAAGCAGATATACCTACGCCACTAATGGTAGTAAATATCAGCCACTGAAGAAAACAGCTTTAAAAGAGTGTTTTATCATCCGGTATGCGGATGATTTTAAGGTAATGTGCAGAACTAGGTCACAGGCAATAAAAATGAATTACGCATTGAAGGATTTCTTGAGAAAAAGACTTCAGTTGGAAACAAGTGAGGAAAAATCGAAGGTTATTAATCTAAAGAAAAACTCTTCCGAGTTTCTAGGCTTTACATTTAAAGCGGTAAGGAAAGGGAAAACTAGGTTTGGCTATGTAGCAAGGTCTAATATGTCTAAAAAGGCTAAAGTAAATGCCTTTCTAAAGATAAAGGAAGCTATAAAAGTAATTAAGAGAAAGCCTTGCATTCAGACAGTTTGGAACTTTAATACTGTCGTCATGGGTATCCAAAATTATTACTCAGTCGCTACAAACATTTCTATCAATCTAAATGAGTTAAACGCTCATCTGCGCAGAACGTTATATAATCAGTTAAGGAACATTAGAACCGAGGCAAGTTTCCATGAGATGACTAAAACCTTACAGAAAAGATACAAGGGGTATAAGACAAAACTGTATAAGATACAAAAAATGGTGTTTGTCCCCATCCATGCACAACGGTGGAAAAAGACACTTGGATTCTCGCAAGTGATATGTAACTTTACTGCCGAAGGTAGAGAGAAAATTCACAATAGCCTAAAGGCTATTGATAAAAATATGCTTTCTTACATCATGAGAAATTACATTTCAAGTAGATCCATTGAATATAACGACAATCGAATCAGTAAGTTTATTGCCCAATATGGTAAATGTGCAATTTTAGGTGAAGGGTTAGGTATTCATGAATGGCATTGTCATCACATAAACCCCTATCATCTTTCAAAGGATGATAGTTATTCAAACTTAGTTGTTATTCATAAAACAATTCATCAATTGATACACCTAAAAGATAAAGCGAAAATAGAAGCTCTTTTACAATCTCTAAAGCTTACAAGTAAGCAAAAAGAAAAAGTAAATAAACTACGATTAAGATGTCAAAATGAAATAATCTAACTTTGGAAAACAGCACTCGTCTGCTTATTACATAGAAAGAATAGATTGGATTAGTTGGAACGCCGTATGATTCGAAAGTTTCACGTACGGTGTGAACAGGGGGAAAAGGGAGCGATAACTTCAAACTCTTACCTATCTGTATTAAGTACATTTATTAACAAACTATAATAAAATGTAGTTTTAACTTTAATATGACACTTTACGTATCAATAATGGTATCTTTTTATTTCTTTCCGGTGGAAAAAAATAAGATATTAAAAATAAAATTTATATAAATGAAAGACCTTTAGAAAATATATAAATTCTCATGTATTTAGAGATCGAAAGTTGATAAAAACAACTATCGATCTCTATTTTATTCCATTAAATATCTATATAAACTGGACTTACTTATGCCAGTTTCTTTAGTTATTTCTGAAATTGTAAAGTTATTGCTATGGTACATGTTTATAGCACGTTCTACCATATACGATGGTTTTCTTGGTCTACCTGTTAATGTCCCTTTTGCTTTGGCTTCCATTATTCCCTTTTTAGTATGTTCACTGATTATATCACTTTGAAGAAAGACTACACTTTTCAGAAAATTCTCTAGATATTTTCCAGTATCTTTACTTGTATCGATATTCTCTTGGGTAAATAGAATATAAGCTTCTTTTCTTTGTATCTGTAATAATAAGTTAGCCAGATCTTTTGTTGAATCTGCAATAGAAAAGAACTTAGTTGTGATAACTTTATCATTTTTCTTTATTTTTTGAAGCATTTTATTGCGTTCTACTTTATTTGTGGGAAGCGAGTGTTATTCGTAATATATAATTTCGCAGTCGAAATTAGCCAACTCTTCTCTCTGTATTCTGCATTCTTTATCATCTTCGTAAGGTCTCATATATCCATATAACATGATTTTTTTCCTCCCGAAAAAAACGATTACATTAAAACTAACATATATTCTCTTTTAAAAAAAGACCAAAATGGTTCCTTTTTGGTCTTTTTGGTGTTAGACTGTTTTCGAGATATTGATAATAGCTTTTTATCTAATTTATATAAAAAAAATTGAATTGGAGGTTTAAATTAGTGGAAAAGATTAAAAAAGAATGGTTTTCAAATGTAAAAGGAGATATTTTAGCGGGAATTGTTGTTGCCTTAGCTTTAATTCCAGAAGCAATTGCATTTTCTATTATTGCTGGAGTAGACCCTATGGTAGGTCTATATGCTTCATTCTGTATAGCTGTCATTATTGCCTTTGTTGGAGGAAGACCAGGGATGATTTCAGCAGCTACAGGTGCAATGGCCCTATTGATGGTTCCATTAGTAAAAGAACATGGTTTAAATTATCTGTTGGCAGCTACCATCCTAACAGGTATTATTCAAGTTTTGTTTGGAGTATTTAAAATTGCAAAATTAATGAAGTTCATTCCAAGAGCTGTAATGATAGGATTTGTAAATTCCTTAGCAATTTTAATATTCTTAGCTCAGGTGCCTCACTTTATTGGTATTTCATCAATGACCTATATCTTTGTAGGTATTACTTTAGTAATTGTGTATGTTTTACCTAGATTTATAAAATCTATTCCTGCACCGTTAATAGCTATTGTAGTTCTTACATCAGTTGCTATCTATTCTAATTTTGATTTAAGGACTGTCGGGGATTTAGGGGCTATAACACAATCTCTACCAGCGTTTTTAATTCCTAATGTTCCATTTAATTTTGAAACGTTACAAATAATATTTCCTTACTCCATTGCCTTGGCAATTGTAGGTTTATTAGAATCCTTGTTAACATCTTCCATTGTAGATGATATGACAGATACAGAAAGCAATAAGAACCGAGAAGCAAGAGGGCAAGGAATTGCAAATGTTGTTACTGGTTTCTTTGGTGGTATGGCTGGTTGCGCTATGATTGGTCAATCTGTTATAAACGTTAAGTCAGGTGGAAGAGGGCGACTATCCACATTAATAGCTGGTTTATTTTTAATGTTTTTAATTATTGTTCTTGGTGGTGTAGTTGTTCTAATTCCTATGGCTGTACTAGTGGGGATTATGATAATGGTCTCGATTGGAACTTTTGATTGGAATTCTTTTTCATACTTAAAGAACGCACCTAGAACCGATGCAATTGTTATGTTAGTTACTGTTGTCATTGTTGTAGCGACACATGACCTTTCCATTGGAGTTATAGCCGGTGTAATTCTAAGTGCTATATTCTTTGTGGCAAAAATTTCAAAAATAAAGTTAACGAAACAAGAAACAATGCAAAATATTACTTTTTTTGTGGAAGGACAACTATTCTTTGCATCTGTGGAAGGATTTTTAGATGGATTTGATGTTAGTGTTCAACATAAGAATATAATAATTAACTTTTCAAATGCACATATATGGGACGATTCAGCAGTTGGAGCTATCGATAAAGTTGTAATTAAATACCGTGAAAATAATAATAATGTCTCTATTAAGAATTTAAATGCGGCGAGTAAAAAAATCTTAGATAAACTAGCTGTTTTTAATAACCCTAATGGAAAACTATCAGCCCATTAATATTATAATACGAGGTGACTGAACATGTATAACAATATTTTATTAGCAGTTGATGGATCAGAACATTCTAGAAGAGCAGCAAAAGAGGCAGTTAAGATAGCATCTATTAGTAAGGAAAGCACGGTAAAGATTGTTTATGTAGTTGATTTTTCAAAAGCTAGAACAGAAGTCCTTCATGCTCACAATGGTGAGGAATTAGAGGTAGCAAGAAAAAAAAGATTAATACCTATTGAAGAAATTTTAGAGTCTAACAAA
This sequence comes from Niallia sp. Man26, assembly GCF_022049065.2. Classification (NCBI taxonomy): domain Bacteria; kingdom Bacillati; phylum Bacillota; class Bacilli; order Caryophanales; family Bacillaceae; genus Niallia; species Niallia sp. Man26. Next base: position 225,377 of record NZ_CP095746.1, on the reverse strand, counting down.
ATAAAATTCTCGATACAATTATTACATGGAGAACCAGGCCCAACCATTGTGGAGTATGCTAATAAAGGAAGTTATGACATCGTGATAATTGGCAGTAGAGGATTAAACTCACTTCAAGAAATGGTGTTGGGAAGTGTAAGCCATAAGGTTGTAAAAAGGGTAGTATGTCCAGTGTTAATTGTAAAATAAGTTATTAAAAGTTCCGACCATATTTGCAGTCGTTTTTTTATAATTAGCGAAGTTTGTGAAGAAATGTACTTAAAGAAACGGGGGCTTTAGCAAAAAAGATACAAAAGTAAAATGAGCATGGAGATATATACTCCAGCTCATTTTACTTTTGTATTTTAATCAACCTTTACCTTTAACATAGCCTTTAATTATTAAATACTCATATAACAATAATGAGCCCACTTGGTTAAGAGAATATCAAGAAAAGCCCAACTATTTAGTTGGACTTTTCATTAATATCCTTTGTTTATCATGTCATCAAATTCTTTTAACTCGATCGGAGTAATCTCTTGATATAAAGTCGTTTCAACCTTTCGTAACCTTTTTCTTCTTAGCAATATCGGCAGATAAAAGATGGAGAAGAGCGCAACTACTATAAAATATATAAATGAATTTAATGAGTTTATTAATGAAAAACCTAAAACCAGGTTAAAGAAAATATTAATAAAGGTAATATATTTTTTATTCTTTCTTAATTGATATAAAGTACTATGGTAGTTTTCAAATGGACTACGATCTCGTAAAGATTTTTCTTTCCAAGATGACTCAGCATTTATATATTCTTTATGAAATTTTTCTACCTCTGTTTCTTGATTTGATACTGTGTTGCTAAGCTTCGGTTTAACGTCTTGAACCATCTTATGTACATCTTCTTTTATTAATTCTCTAATTTCATTATCTCTTATGTTTTCTTCTAAAGTATTCACTTTTTTATTAATCCCTATTAGAGTGGTAAATGAGTTTGCAGCGGAAAAGAAAAAATAAAAACTGACTAAAACTATCAATAAGCTGTTGTTATAAGTCGGATTGTATATCGAATTACCATACAAAGCTACTGCGCCGAAGCCAATACAAGCTATATAAAGTATAAAACGTTGTACACTAAACGGTTTTACTGGCATAAAAAAATCCTCTTTTCTATTAATGAACGGGTCCTACTTCCTCAATTTTTAGAATATATGTATGATAATCGTCAGTCACCAATACCTCTTCCATTTCATCCATTTCTTCTAAGAAGTTGTTATTACCATAAACAAGCCTTAAATCTTTTACAATTGCTATACTTGTAATAACTTTCCCAAATTGACGTGACGAAAGTGTTCTGCCAGTTCTGGAGTTATGTTTACATAATTCGGATCAATTTTAAATCCCTTACTTATTCCTCCGCTTCCAGAGGATCACTTTTTATCTTTACATGATCCTGGTATCCTTTTTCATTAATCCAATCACGTACTTGATCTCTCCAAATAACGGAGCAGCATGCAGAAGAACAGGCCTTTTCGGTTATGCTATCTTGTGAAGCTGCTCGGACTAAATAGTAACCATCGTCAGTACTACTTGAAACCTTTTTATTACATGAAGCACAGTGAAAGGACCAATTTTGTTTAAGATTTTTCCTGAATTTCTTCATTTTAAATGATGGGTGATTAATAATATATTGATTCTTTTCATCGTTATAAACCCAGTCTAAAAACGTAGATCCATTGTAAACTCGATATCCAATTCAGTATTAATCCTTTTATTTTGAGACTCAATAAACTGATCAACAGAAGGGTTGTTATAGGCTGCCGTTAACTTTTCTATATACCCTAATGCTTCATTACGATTGACTAAATTTAAATCCGAAGAGTTTTTCAAAAGAAATCCTTTCTCTCCATCGTTCATAGTAACCTCTATAAATTTGAATATATTTGACATAAAAACAAAACTACCTCCTATGTTAACTATTCAGTTTGTAGATTCTATCCTTTTTATCAATGTCTTCAACAAAAACCAATAGACCGTTTCTGGTCATTTTGTCTAAGACTAAGCAAACCTTTCCATAGGCTTTCGGTTTGTTTGTAGAAAATCGTTCATTAGAGTATTTTCCTAGTTTAATAAGATGCTCACATATGGATAAAGCACTTGTTTCCCCTTTACGAATTAACTCTAAAATATCATTTTGTAGGGGAGAGGGAATATCGCTTATTGTGTTTTCCTGCTTTTTTTCTTCCTGGAACAATTCATCGAATGATATTTGGCTCATTATATTTCTCCGATCTTTAAATTACTGTTTAAAAATATACTTGGAAAGAGAGAAGAGGTTATTTATTTCGATTTTCTTCCATCTTCTCAATAATCTTTTTACCTTCATCCCTTGAGAGGTTTGTATACTTTGAAGTTGTTTCAATGCTGCTGTGTCCCAATTGGTCTCTAAGTGTAATAATATCTCCACCTTGAAGAATCCAATCATTCGCAAAGGAATGCCTCATCTTATGAGGACTTAAACCTTTACCGGTACTAAATTCATTCTGGTCATAAAATTCCTTCGTATATTTACTAACTAGGGTCTGTATAGACCTAACGGAGAGAGGTTGCACCATGCCTTTGTATTTACTCACAAATACATAAATATCTGATTCCTTTGTGTTAAACCTTTCTTGTCGGACTCTCAGATAGGCTTTTAACTCCTCAAGTGCAGCTTGTAGAACAAGCACCGTATCTTCCTTATTACCTTTACGGATGATATCTATTTCTCTTGTATGAAAATTAATATCTTGTAGAGTTAAACTAGCAAGCTCTGATACCCGTATTCCGCTTCCTAAGAGAAGGGAGATCATTGCTACATCTCTTTCTTTTTGCTTTAAGTAAGCTTTGTACATCTTAGCACTCGTAGCTTCTAGGACTTTTTCATAATCAAATTTCAAGTATTGAATAAAGTCACTAATTTCATTCGATTTAATCACCTTTGAACTTATCTTAGCAGCTCGACGACTGGCAGTTTCTTGTTCTTTACGTTGCTTAATTTTACTAAAGACATTTCGATAAAAATAACATTCTCCATCTTCATTTTCCGTCTCTGTGGTTAAGTAGCTGAAGAGGGATTTTAATGCGTTTATATTGCGATCTACTGCATCTTTGCTCCTGCGACGAACTGGGGCAGGGGGAGACTTGGTTTTTTCCTTTTCTGTTCTAATATCTTCGTTTTCTATGTGCTCTCTATATAGTTCAACAGTTTCTTTTGAAAGTGTCTCTAAAACAGAATAGGGAATCGATTTTATATCTTTATAATCAGCCACACCCTCTGAAAGGAGCCAGTTAAAAAACTTTAAATATTCATGTACATATCCTAATAGAGAAGAGGGAGAATATTTTGCTCTTCGTTTAGACCGCATATACTCTTGTACATAATCCGGCATTTGAGGGAGCATGGTTTCTAAACGTTCATCATGTATAATTCTTTGCCTGGATTCAATGGGCAAGACTAATCAACCTCCTTATTTCTAATTTAATTAAGTCTGCACTAAATATAATTTTAACGAACACTTGTTCTTTTTTATTTTTGGGCGGCTAACTCTAATTCAAATTTAGAAGTAAATAGATCTAGATATGTAGCTATATTTTTTTGCTCCAATGAACTATGGCCAGTCAACTCAAAGTATTTAATATTTACTAATAACTGATAGAAATTAGGGTATTTGTTTATCATATTCATGATGAACTTCTTTTTTCTCCATAAGTTCTTATCCTTTGGAAAACCATCTTTAAAAGTAACTGGTCTATTTTCAATAATATTTCGGACCATTCCAAGTATTGTATCTACAATTTCAATACCAATTTCTTCATTTTTCGCTTTTAACTTTGCTTTTTCCACCCAGAAATGAGAATTGCGGTAAATTGAATGTGTATTTAATTGTTCCTTTATATTTTTATCTAATTGAAAATCTCTATAAAGGCCACTATCCTCAATATATAGTCTTGCTTTAATGTCAGAAAAACTACCATAATCTCTTAATAAACCATAAAGAACACGTTCTGGAATCTTACTATAAATCATTTTATCTACAATATTTTTATAACGTCTTTTTTCTTCATTTATGTGTTGTATTTTTATAAAAGAAACTATATTAATTCTAACGGAACGATAGTAATTTGATATAACACTAACTGCTTCTTCGTGATTTTTATAATCATTGGAACCTAAATCAGTAAAATGTAATTTATAATTAGGATCAGTCTTTAATTTTTCATTTAATGCATTTATTTTTCCTGTAGTATAAAAGTCAGTAGGTAAGGAAAGTCCACACATTAGGGAGACATGTTTATCTATTTTTCCACTTTCATCAAAGAATACAGTTACATTATGTTCCATTTGTTAAAATTCCTCCGTATCATTTTAAAAGCTTGCATAAAATATTTGTTTATGTTAAATTTTAATTAACAGCATTGAGCTTATCACAGGCTTCGCCTAATGAAATTTGATAAACCAGTGTTAAAACGAACGTTTTGGGAAACCGAGGATAGCATCCTCGGTTTTTCCTTTTGGTCTATATTACCATTATACCAAACACACATTCTACTGTCTATTGTAAATGTTCGTTAAATAGTTATTTAACGCAGACTTGATTTTTTATATATTCATTGCTAATCCGTTCTTCTCTTGTCTGTTAAACGTCAAATAATCTTTTTTTAGTATTTTATTCCCTTTTTGAATTCATAGTAATTAGTGCTTGGAACCCGCCGCAACCCAACACTTGGTTTTAAAAAATCTAACAACATATAAAAAAATAGGCAGAGTTTAAAACCTCTGCCATACATAGCTCTTATGATTTAACAGCATCTTTCAAGTTTTTTCCGGCTTTAAAAGTAGGTGCTTTACTTGCTGCAATTTCTATTTCTTCACCAGTTTGTGGGTTACGACCCTTTCTAGCGGAACGTTCGCTAACAGAGAAAGCACCAAATCCTAAGATTTCTACTTTTCCACCATTTTTCAATGCCGTTGTGATTGTTTCCATTACGGAGTCAACAACTCTAGTTGAGTCTTTTTTCGATAGTTCGGAGCTTTTAGCTACTGCATTAACAAGTTCTGTTTTGTTCATATATGTACCTCCTAGGAATCAGTCCTTCGAATAGGACACTATTAGTATTCCACAAACTTTTTTAATTCGCAATTATAAAGCTAATTCCCTTGAAGCCTTATTAAAAGGTATTGTCAATTGAGACAAAATATTTACCATTTAGAAAGCTCTCTTATGGAACAAACGCCCCGTTAGTTTAAGTGAATAAATTCACAATATATTCATTTATACTTCTTCATCCTTAATAGAAAACTTTTTTGCTTTGCAATATAAGGAATTACAATTAAACACTCACTTCATTAAATTAAAGCAACTATCAATTCTTTCAAAAAAACAGCAGCTTTTTGCTGCTATAACAAATCGATTCAATTTTTTAAAAAGCGTAATAGCTTTTGAACTACAAACTTCGAATCAGGTCCCACTCCTCTTATAGTTGCAGAAGCAAATGTTCGTTGCCCATCTAGTCCCACATAATATAATCCCTTCACTGATGTACTGACACCAGCTTGATGAATTGGTTTCCCATTTATATCAGTTGCACCAATATCAGCTAAATGAGGCAAATAACTTTTATATCCGGTTGCAAATATAACTGTGTCCACGGGCTCTTTACTTCCATCTGCCCAAACTACTCCATCACTATAAAAAGAAGTAAACATTCGCTTTTGATCTGGATTTCCTTCTTTAATTTTTTCCTTATAATTCCCCAAATCGATAACTGAATTTGATTGTGGAACACTTTTTCTAAATCTCCAAAATGGAAAATTATCAAACCCTGTAATTCTAATCCAATAGTGAAGATCCAACCCTAAAACTTTTTGTTTTAGTAGTTTAACTTTATTTCTTACAGCTAAAGATGTGATACTAATTTCGGAAAGTTCAATTGCAATTTGAACAGCAGAATTGCCGCTTCCTACGACGATATTTCTTTTATTAATAAAACTGGTTGGATTACGGTATTCAGAAGAGTGAAATATACGCCCTTTAAATAACTCTATTCCCTTTATATCTGGTATATATGGGTTTCGGAAAGAACCTGTAGCATTAATAATTGTTTTAGATTGAAACCTATTACCTTTTTCCGTAATTAGTGTAAAAATCTCATCTTCTTTCTCAACAGATACAACCTGCTGATTTCCTTCTATAGGAAATTGAAAAAACTGAATATAGTCTTCTAAGTATTTTATTACTTCAAATCTAGATGGATATTCATTTGCGTGTTTTGGAAACTTCAATCCTGGCAGTGATGCGAAAGAAGCAGGTGAAAATAATTTGAGACTGTCATAATAATCTGGCCATGATCCCCTAGCTTGGTTACTTGAATCTAAAATTAAATATTGAAGTTTATTCTTTTTTAAATAATATCCAGCAGCTAATCCAGCCTGCCCCCCACCAACTACAATGGCATCATAAATTTTACCCATAGTGCCTCCTCTTATTACTTGTAATTTGCAAATATATATCCAGTGGAATTATTCCATGATATCCCTGCAGCACATACTTGATTTGGCCATAGACTCATTAAGCAATATAAGTGAACGGATAACAGTTTCCCTTTCAAACTCATTCATATGTGAAAAAACCTCATCTAAATAGGAACTTATTTGATGATTAATAGTAGTTGCAATAAACTTCCCTTCTGTGGTTAGAGAAAGGATACTTATCCTTCTGTCTTCAGAATCAGGTGTTTTTTTAACTAGATTCATTTTTACTAAAGATTGTATTTGGCGGCTAAATGTCGTAATGTCTGTTCCAAGAGTATCTGCAATTTGCTGAATAGAAGGATTATGTTGAATATCAATCTCATAAAGTATTTGACTTTGAATAAGTGAGATTTCAATTCCTCCAGCAGTGCAACAATTTTTATTTAACATTCCAAACCGTCTTGTTAATATCTGAAATAGTTCTCTAATATTTTCCAAATTATCCACCTCTATAAATTATTATATAAAATAATTTGTAATTTGCAACTAATATATTGTTATTTACCTTTTATTTATTTGTTGGGTATCCATGTAACTTCCCCATCTTATTAAAAACACAATATAAATAAAGACCTTTAGATTTTTCTAAAGGTCTTTGATATCATCATTTATTTTTAATATAATTTTGGTAATTTTTATTTCCACCAGAAAGATTATAAATATCATTGAACCCTAAGTTACGTAGTACATTTTGTGCAGCATTTCCAGTTACCCCACTATTACAGTAAGTTACTGTAGGTAAATTAGGGTCGAATTCTTTAGATTTCTCGCGTAATTCGCCTAAAGGAATATTAACGGCACTTTCCACTTTTGATACATTATATTGTTTTGTTGCACGTGTATCAATTACCTGGATCGTTTCTCCTTTTTCAATTCTTTCTGTTAGTTCTTTCGGTGTAATTAGCTTATTTTTCTTTTCAATAGCATTTTGCAAGGCCATTCCAGTATACATAACTGGATCTTTTGTTGTGCTAAATGGAGGTGCATAGGCAAGATCTAGGTGGAATAAATCTTCTGCTTTTGCTTTAAACGTCATTGCTGTTACAAAGACATCAATTCGTTTATCTACACCTTCTTCACCTACTATTTGTACACCTAAAATTCTGCCAGTTTCTCTATCTGCAATTGCTTTAATAACTAGCTCTTTTCCTCCAAGATACTCTGCTCTAGCTGGTTTTATATTATGAAGTATTTCAATATCGTAGCCTTCTTCTAATGCTTCTACTTCATTCATACCAGTTTGCCCGACTGCTAAATCGAATACACGTAATATACCAGTTCCTAAAATACCACGGTGTTCCAAGGAACCTCCAGTAATTACATCACCAGCTATTCTTCCCATTTTGTTAGCAGTACTTCCTAATGGACGATAGATAGGTTTCCCAGTGATAACAGAATAACTTTCTGCCACATCACCAACAGCATACACATTAGGAAGGTTAGTTTGCATTTTGTTGTTAACTGCTATAGCTCCAGTATCACCAATAGTAACCCCTATTTCCTTAGCTAATATTGTATTTGGGCGAACACCTGTAGCTAATATGACAATATCCGTTTCAATAGTTTTCCCTGACTTTGTTTGTACGTTCTTCTCATTTATAGAAGTTACTTCATCACTTAAAATTAGGTTGACTCCCTTTTTCACTATATGATCTTCAACACGTGAAACGATATCTTTATCCATATGTGCCATTACGTGATTACTACGTTGTACGATTGTTACATCTAATCCTCTATGAGTAAGCTGCTCAGCCATTTCTAAACCTATATAGCCAGCTCCAATAATGGTTGCTTTCTTTGGTTGGTTCGCCTTCATATATTGATCAATTGCTGCTGTATTTTGTATCGTACGTACTTGGAAAACATTCTCTTTATCAACTCCTGCAATGTCAGGAGTAATTGGTGAAGCCCCTGTTGCAAATACCAATACATCATAAGTGTCTTCTTTTATTTCATTTGTATCTAAGTTTTTAACTTGAACTTTTTTCTGCTCAGCATCAATCGTAGTTACTTCATGACGGGTAAAAATATCTACGTTGTAGCGTTTCTTAAACCAAGCTGCACTTCTTGGTGTTAATGTTTCCAGTTCCTCTACTTCTCCACCTAGGAAATAAGGAATACCGCATATAGAATATGAAATGTCATAATCTGCATTATAGAGTGTGATTTCCGCTTTTTCATCGTTTCTTCTTGCTTTCGCTGCTACTGATGTACCTGCTGCTACTGATCCTATAATAATAACTTTCATGAATTATATCCTCCAAAATACAAATTAGAATTACCATATTATTACTTCTATATAATTAGCAATTTTGTTCTGGTAGCCCAGAAAGAACTAATCCACCTTCTGAAAAATCAAGGACAACATTATCTGTCATATCTTGAACTCGCTCATCCATTGCAACTTGTATCTTATTAATCATTAAGACTTTATCTGTCGTTTCTGGAGAGTCTAAAGAAACACCTAATTGTGGTCCACAGCATCCTTGACCAGCAAAATAAAACCGAATGCCTTGAGCTCCATTTTCTTTTATCATCTCTAACAGTTTATTTTCTGCAACTTCCGTAATTTTCATTATTATCTTCCTCCATCATCAGAAAAGTAATGTTTCTGTATTTGCTTGTAGCCAATAATTTCTTCTGGTTCCCATGGAATAATAGCAACTTTATCATTGAGTTCTTTTATCTTTTTCATCCAAATTTTTTCGGCTTGTGCTTTTTGTTCTAAGATGGGATCTGTTGTCTCAGTTGCATATAAACTCTGATTAATTACCCACCAACTTGTTTTAATATCTGCTCTTAATAGATCTTCTTGTAACCTCTGAGCTTCTAAGACTGGCGTCGCCTCTGCTAGTGTAGTAATAATCACACTTGTTTCATTCCGGTTACGTAACCTTGGTAATAGCTGTTGGACACTTAATGGTACATCACCATTCGCTTTTTTAATCTCTTTATGATAAGATTCAGCAGCATCTAATAACAACAGAGTATGACCTGTCGGAGCTGTATCAATAATAACCACTTCTTCATTAGAACGGCTAACTACCTCAGCGAAGGCACGAAATACTGCTATTTCTTCCGTACATGGTGAATTTAAGTCTTCTTCAAGGTAAGAAAGGCTATCTTGGTCCATATCATTTTTGGCTTTTTCTAGAACTTCTTTTCTATACTTATCTACTTCCACCTCTGGATCAATACGGCTAATTGTTAAATTATCGTGCAAGTTTCCGTCAAACATAAACATGTTTCCAATATGAGCTGCAGGGTCTGTAGTAGTTAAATGAACTCTCTTCCCTTTGTCAGCTAATCCAACTGAAATAATAGAAGCAAGTGTGGTCTTACCAACTCCACCTTTCCCCATGGTAAAAATAACTCTATTATTATTTTCATGAAGGTCTTCAACCATTTCCTCGATAGGACTATAATTCAATCCCTTTATTGATGTAGATTCATTTTTGTTAATATCTTCTGTATCAATAAATAATCTTCTGAAATTAGATATACCTGTTAATGAATATGGAACAAAAGGTAAGAAATACTGGGAAAGTCCATTCAATCCTATTGGCATATTCTTTAATGACTGGGATTGGCGTTGGTGAAAAACTTCAGAAATTCTATCACCTTTTGTAAAGCTTTTTAATATACCATTTATAATAATCACTTGATTTTTAATACCTATTACTTTTAACTCTTTCGAAGCTCGCTCTGCCTCATTTAGCGAGAACTTTTCTGGCCTAGAAACAAGAATTAATTTGGTTTGATCTGGGTCAGATAAAACTTGAACTGTGGTTTCATAAACTTCTTTTTTTCTATCCAATCCAGAAAGTGGACCAAGACACGAAGCACCATGAGTTGATTCATCTAAATATCCAGTCCAAGCTGTCGGTAATTGCAAAAGCCTTAAGGTATGACCAGTTGGCGCCGTATCAAAAATAATATGGTCAAAGTTTGATACAATTTGTGGGTTGGATAATAAGTTCGTAAATTCATCAAAGGCTGCTATTTCTACTGTGCAAGCACCCGATAATTGTTCTTCCATTTGGGCTATAACTATTTCTGGTAACTTATCACGATAAGGACCAATAACATTATTTTTATAACTTACTGCAGCCTGTTCTGGATCTATGTTACAAATTGATAGACCTTTCACTCCTTTAACTTCAGTAGGTTCATTGGATAACTCCATTTCGAATACGTCTTGAAGATTGGAAGCCGGATCAGTGCTTACAAGAAGGACTTTTTTATTCCCATCAGCTAACGCTATCGCAGTTGCAGATGCAGTAGAAGTTTTTCCTACCCCACCTTTTCCAGTGAAAAATAAAAATGGGGTACCTTCGAGAGCAAGTGGATTAAATTTTTCCATGTGCCAGTTTTCCTCCTTATTTGTTATCTATTTGGATGAACTGTAATGGAGTTAAAGGTTTCTTTTCCACTAATTCTGTTTCTTCTAATGAATACCATTTTGCTAATTCCTCAGTAGTAGGATAGCTGGCTTCCTTTACTATTTCTCCATTTAATATAACTACCGGTAAACAATCTGTTCCTTTTTCATGCAACAACTTATTTACTTTGTTATTCTCAACAAAAGCCCCTGGGTCGTTAGCAAGATTAAACCTTTCGATAGAGAAACCCTTTTTACCTAACTGAAATATTGCTGATGCAATTCTTGTTAGTTCAGGATCAACTGATGGCCCACATACGCCTGTTGAACAGCACATTGCCGGATCAAATATTTGTACTTTTGTCATTATTAACTCCCCTTTATTTCTTATTATGAAAGGATGGAAAGCCACAGATATAAACCTATTAGAGTAATTAATAGGGTTGGAATAGTTAGGACGATACCTGTTTTGAAATAAGTACCCCATGATATTTTTACACCCTTCTGAGACAGAACATGAAGCCATAATAAAGTAGCTAATGAACCAATTGGTGTTATCTTAGGACCTAAATCAGAACCAATTACATTGGCATAAATCAACCCTTCTCTGATTATTCCAGTAGTATTTGTATCTGCAATTGCTAAGGCATCAATAAGTACGGTTGGCATATTATTCATAATGGACGATATAATAGCCGCAATGAATCCCATTCCAATAGTTGCAACGAATAACCCCTGGTCTGCAGTTGCTTGAATAACATTTGAAAGTAAGTCTGTCAAACCAACATTACGTAGTCCATAAATAACCACATACATTCCAATGGAGAAGAATACAATTGCCCATGGAGCACCTTTAATTACTTTCTTAATAGATACAGCAGAGCTTCTTCTTGCAAAAACTAGGAAAATAATTGCGATTACACCAGCGATGATTGAGACTGGAATAGAAAGAAATTCGCTTACGAAATAGCCAGTAAGTAATACAGCCAATATCACCCAAGATAAACGAAACATTTTCAGGTCTTTGATTGCATCTTGTGGTACTTTTAATTGATTTAAATCATAAACCTTTGGAATCCTCTTACGGAAATATAAATACAACACGAGGATACTTGCCACTAAAGAGAATAAATTCGGTACGATCATTCGGGAAGCATATTCTACAAATCCGATATCAAAGAAATCAGCAGAAACAATGTTTACCAAATTACTCACAACTAAAGGTAAAGATGTAGTATCAGCAATAAAACCACTTGCTATGATAAAGGGAAAAACCATCTTCTCTTCTAACTTCAACGCTCTAACCATCGCTAGAACGATTGGCGTTAAAATTAGGGCTGCCCCATCGTTTGCAAATAACGCAGCAACAATTGCTCCTAATATAGAAACATAAACAAACATCTTTAGACCGTTACCACCAGCAACCCTTGCCATATGTAGAGCTGCCCATTCAAAGAAACCAATTTCATCTAAGATTAATGAAATGATTATGATTGCTACGAAAGCCAATGTAGCATTCCAAACAATTCCTGTTACATCGACTACATCATTGAAATCAACTACGCCTACAAGAAGTGCTAAGATTGCACCGCCGCATGCGGACCAACCGATTGATAGGTTTTTCGGCTGCCAAATAACTAAAGTTAAAGTTAATAAAAAGATAATTATTGCTAGTATTGTTTGTAGCAAAGCTGTTAACCTCCATTAATAACATGTAATTCTTAAACCTTTTTCCTCTAACCAATCAAACTTCTCTCGTTGGCTAGGAACATGTTTTAATAATTCTCTTACTAATAGGTAGTATTCACTCGTTGTATTTAAAGAATAAACCACCCATTGTCCTTTTCTTTGTTCCTTAACAATTCCAAGGTCTCTCATTTTCCGTAGGTGCTGGCTAATAGATGGCTGTGACATCTGAAAAATTTCAACAAATTCGCAGACACAGCATTCTTGTTCAGCCAACATACTTACCATGGATAATCTTGTTTTGTCTCCTAAGAGTTTTAAAATATTGGCTGTATCCTTTACATCTATTACCTTTAAAGATTTATCTTCTTTTATCATTTTTATCCACCTCCCTTAACAGACTAATAATAATTTATATAAACATATTATTATTTACTTATATAAAGTCAAAAAATAGCCTTTATTGACTCATGTAGTAAACAAGTACTTTGCGCATATAATTATATGCTTATATATTAATTTATAAAAAAGTTAATGTCAATCACATTAAACATTAACCCCTTAACTTATTTAATCACATGAAATTCGCAATCCATTTTCTTCAAGCCAAATAAATTTTTCTTTTTGGCTCGGTACGTACTTTAAGATATCTTTTATCATAAAGAAGTATTGATTTTGTTGATCTAGAGAATAGATAACCCATTGCCCTTTTCTTTGTTCTTTAACCAAACCGGAATCCTTTAATTTTCTTAGATGTTGACTTATAGCTGGTTGAGACATTTGAAAAACATCGACAAACTCACATACACAGCAATCGTTTATCATAAGCATTCCCATTATGGATAATCTTGTCTTATCACCTAAAAGTTTTAAAATATTCGCTGTAATTTCTAATTGTTCTGAAGACATATTAATCATCCATTTCCGTTGAATTAACTTTATCATATAGTTGAGTACCATAGTATGCAAGAAAATAGGAGTTACCTTAACACCTATTTCCTTGCATCAATGCTAATTAATTAGCTAATTCTTTCTCTAATTCATTATAAGCTTGGATGAAATTGTTATAAGATATGTTTCCAAGCGTTTTTGCTTGATTCTTAAATAACCTCGTAAAGGTCTTCTCTCTTGCCATTTCAACTGACCCTCCCATACTGGTCATTATAAGTGTCAAGTAGGCTTTAAAGTACTCTTTACTTAGATTACCTCCATTATTTATAACCATAATACTCCCTCATTATTAATTTTATGAGCAACAAGAATCCGTTTCACAACTACTATCACTTTTAATATTTGAGAAATTCACACTGCAAACCCCAGTTTCAGGTAAATCTAGCTCTACTTTTTCTGCTGCTTCAATATCCCCTGCAATATATGCAGCAATCGAACGTACCTGTTCATATCCAGTAGCCATTAAAAAGGTTGGCGCCCTCCCATAGCTTTTAGAACCAACTACATATAGGTTCTTCTCCGGTTGTCTCAGTACCTTTTCTCCATGCGGTCGAACTGTTCCACAACTGTGTAGATTAGGATCAATTAAAGGAGATAGTTCCTCCACACTTTCCGTTGCAAAATCTACTTTTGTACGTAATTCGCTCAAGAAAGAATAGTTAGGTCGATTCCCTGTATTGACTATTACTTCATCAATTAGCTCAATCTCTGATTTTACACCTTTTATTTCGCCAATAATGGTTATGGTTGAGGTATTATTCTTTTTTAGTTGCTCTATTTTAAAGGAAGTGTACACTTGTATTATCCCTTTATCGACCATTTCATGGATTTTGCTCCCTAATAATCCTCTTGCTTTCAATGCATCCTTCTCTTCTCCACCATATGCATCTTCTACATGCTCTTTTCGAATAACCCATAAAATTTCTGTTGAAGGGTTCTTTTCCTTTAATATCCCTAATTCTAACAAAGCATTAATGGCAGAGTGCCCACTTCCTATAACTGCTACTTTCTTATTTTTGTAACGGCTTATACTTTCTCCCAAGATATCAGGTAAACCATAAGCGATGTTTTCCTTGAGGTGTTTTTCTGATTCTAACCAAACTCCACTAGAGTTTGCTGGGTTAGGATTTCCCCAGGTACCAGTAGCATCAATAACAGCTCTTGCTTCAATAGCTTGGATAGTGCCTTCATGCTCTGTATAAATAACAAATGGAACATTCTCTCGGTTAGCAGTCTTCAATTTATCGATATTTTTTTTTGCTATAGAAATGACTTTTGTATTTAAGGCTATTACTTCTTGTATTTCTGGAATCTTTGATAAAGGGATTAAATAATTTTCTACTAGTTCTTTACCGGTAGGTATTTCTTCTAAATTCGGCTTTTCCCATTTATATTTCTCTAATAAAGAAGATGCTGCTTTATCAATGTTATATTTCCACTGTGAGAATAACCTTATATGTTTCCATGTTAGAATGTTTGCTCCCACTTCGGTTCCAGCTTCTAGTAGAATAACTTTTTGCTTATATTGAATCAAATGAGCTGCAGCAGCTAAACCAACGGGACCTGCCCCAACAATAGCAATAGGTAGTTCTTTATCGATAGTCGTTTTTACTTGAGATTCATCAGATGGCTGACAGCAAGATGATAAGATATTAAATTCAGACATATTAATTACTCTCCTTTGTATTCAACAAATAGTAATTTTGATCAAAAAGCAGCTTTTCCATTATCATTACATCTACAAATTTGCCTCTTAATCTTCCTTGATTTTTAAATAATCCAACCTCCCTATAGTTTAGCTTTCGGTATAAACCTTGGCCTAAAGTATTTATAGGAAATGTAGAGAGCACAAGTTTGTAGAAATCCTGTGATTTTGCTTCTTCTTCTAAGACATGTAATAGTTGCTGTCCTATTCCTTGTCCCCTAAATCCCCTATGTATATATATGGATAGTTCTCCTACGCCATAATAAGCAGCCCTAGTATTATATGGGTTTATGGAAGCCCAACCCATAATTTCTCCTCGTTCATTTGTTGCAACAAAAGCGCAATGTCTTCCACTATGAAGACTAAACCAATTGTTTATATAATTTTCATCTTTTAAATCTTCTTCGAATGTGGCTAATCCATCTTCAATGCCTTGATTATAAATCTCTAATATTTCTAATAAGTCCCTTTCCTCCACTTTCCTAATCACTTCTTCTACCTCCTCAATTGACTTGTTCATTAATTGACTTTATCAAATATAATATTTAATGAAAGCCACCTTATTTGGTGGCACAACTACCTAATCCATTATTTTTATTCATTGCAACCAATAGCAAACTTAGACTTTCCAAAACCTGTTGATGCTTATCTTCCTGTATATGTTCGAAAATATTACCGAGATACTCCACCATTTGATTGGAAATTTCATCTGCCTTCGATTCCCCTTCATCTGTTAGTGACAGAAGGACATATCTTCTATCATTAGGATCTGGAACTCTTGAGATGAAGTGAAGCTCAACCAATTTATTCACTTGACGACTTAAAAGTCCTGTATCCATCATTAATTTTTCTGCCAATGTCTGTTGAGATATATTCGGACTTTTACTTAACTCATAGACAATGTGACTTTGTGATACTGTAATTCCACAACAGTCAGAACCATCTTTTTGAAGAAGTCCAAAGTCCCTTACCAACTGTTGTAACAATTCACGTATTTGAATTTTATCCTGTGTTTTCATATATCATCGCCTCAAATTAAATGTTAACGTCATTAATTGATAATGTCAAATGTTTTTTCTTATTAAACTAAACTCCCTCAATAAACAAACAATTATCTCTTAAATACGCAGCTTTTCTCCATATTGCTATCTAACTTGTTTAACTTTACAGATTTGGTTAGAGAGAAAAGAGCACAATCAAGCTGTTTACGAAGAAACTGAGCGCAAGAAACTAGCCAACCTTCGGTTCATTTCAAAAAGTTGGATAAATAGGTATGTACGCACCAATGGATGTCCACATATCTTACGGGGGTCTACCCTCCCAAGTCTCACAGAGTCTACGCTCCTACATTCCTTCGTTCAACCTTTCCATAAGGTGGATGTTGGTCATGCTGCCCTACAGGATCTTGTCCTTACGTTAGTTCCGTTGCCGACTAATCCCATGCTGATTTTGTCTGTTCATCTGTTCAAATCTATTTGTTAATAGTTAGTTTTTTAGTGATTAAGCTGCTATTGGTTCTTGGATAAATGCATGCATATGGGGGATGTCCTTCAACATCTTCTCCTCTTTAAACACAAACTGTTTCTTACCAATAGAGAAGAGTATACGGATGAGCTTATTACACAAAGCAATTAAAGACTGCATCTTTTTCAACGGATTATCAGGTCTCGTTGTGTAATATTGATGCAGGGCTTTAAAGGCTTTATTCTTGGCTACTAGAATCATAGATGCCCGAAACAGTAGTGCCCTTAATTTCTTTCGACCACGTTTCGTAATCCTGGTTCTCCCTTTATGCTTTCCTGATGTATTTTCTTTTAAGCTAAGCCCTGCCAGTTTGGTTATTTGACGAGGATGATTGTATTCACTCAAATCACCTACTTCAGCGAAAAAACCCGCCACTGTATCGCGTCCAATTCCCGTTATTTCTAACATTTGATCAACGCCTGGAATATCTTGAAGTAGTGTATCCAGAGTTTGGTCAAGCTCTTCGAACTTGGCTTGAATGAGTTCATACTTTTGGATTAACGTTCTTAATTCCATTTTAGCCATCATGGCACCCTGACGGATGCCAATCGAGCGATTGGCGGCTTCTTTTAAAGCTTGAATCTTCTTAATCCCTATACTACGTTTCACTGCTTGCCTTAGGTATTCTAGTAATTCCTCTTCTGTATATCTCACCAGTTCTTCTGGTAATGCTTGAAGCTGAGACCTCCGAGTAGATATTTTGTCCTTTTTAGCTGGCTGGCTCAGGACACATTTATCTTATCAAGAGGTCTTTTTTCTTTCAAATCGCATTTTCAGTTATTACAGGAATGCTGCCATGTTTGTGACACAAGATGGATCTCTATACTTATTATAGGAATGCTGCCATGTTTCTACCAAAACCTATTTTTCTTCATTTATTACAAGAATACTGTCATTCCAATAACATAAAAAAGGCTGCTAATTGCAACCTTTGAATAAAAAAATATGTATTAGAAATAAATTAAGCAACTGTTCCGTTCTTGTCTATAATCTTGTATTTGTTATTATTCACCAATGTTAAATTAGTCTCATAATGTAATTTTTCAGCAATATCACTGTCTATTTTTACAATTACACTATTCTCCAAAAAAATTGTTACATAACCTAAAACATCATAGCTAGCCCTTTTAAAATGAACAAATTGACCTATGGATGCTTTTTTATTTCTCATTTTTCCCATTCCTTTCTGTATAGCTTGTTTCTTCCAATTTAATACTAAATAAATGCCAAAAATAGCTCTGAGCTTCTAAGAATTTTATGTATTTTGTTGCAAATATTTAAAATTTATCCCCCAAATAAATAAGGTTCAAACTTTTTAATGATTTAATAATGGGAATATATAAAATAGGTTACTGGTTCATGTCATGTACACCTTAAGAGAAATTTATGATTAAAAAGAGCTTGCGATAATTCACCTATTATAAGATTTTCTTTTGTCCATAATTGATACGGGAATTGTCCAACTACTGGATTGTTTTTGTGAAGACTTATATACTTTCGCTTCTCTGATGGTTATAAAAAAAAGGAAATCTCCCCTCTCATTTCATAATTGCCGGATCTTTTCTTAATCCACTTCTTTTGATTTCTGAATTAAAATTAATATGTATTTGTGCTTTAGCATACCCATCATCCCAATTGTCTTTATATTGTTTAAAATGCTTATAATCCTGGTCTCTAAGCAACTCACCTAACCCAAAAATATCCGCATTAAATTCCTCTTTTGTTTTATTAATAAATTCTTTTATTTCTTTTTCCATCTTTTTGTTAATTGAATCTTCTAATCCCTCAAACGCAAAAATGTCTTTAAAATTGTGATAAATATCAGTACCTTCTAAAGTACCTTCCGTTTCTATTTTAATATGAAAGTTAGGTACTCCATTTAAATCTTTCGCAGAAACTTCTGTTTTAGAAGCAGTAATACGATAACCAAACTTTCCTTTTCCAAAAATTGATGTTATTACTGTACTCTTAATTTTATTTTGTACAAAAAGCATATCCCTTATTTCATACAAGGAGGCATAGCCAACAAGTTTCCCCGCTTTTAAAACAGCCAAGGAGTCAACAATTACTTGACTCTCAGGTTGTTCACTTTTCATATTTTCTACATTTCCCCCTTTTTTCGGATCACCAGCTAATTTAACCGCTGCAAGTACGGGAGTTTGGCCCTGAGAATTATATATCCGAACATAATCATTTAATTTAATATCTGGTGCTCCACCCCAATCTTTTTGCATCGTCGTTAATTGGGTAAATAGCTTCAGAGAAGCACTTTTTTTATACATATTATTTACTTGTAAAATATCACCGGCACTGTTCCCTTTTACAATAACGATACTAAAATCATCTCTTATTTCTCTGTTTCGATCTACAAAATCCAAAAACCCCAACATTCCCTTTTTCGTAACTTCTTCGCTTATGGCCAACAATCTCATATGAGAATAGATAGGGCGAGTGGCAGCGGCAATATTAAACTTGTCCTATCCCAACATCCAGCCAAGAGAATAATTAAAAATATAAGGAATAAATAATTTAACCATTTCATACCTTTGCTCCTCAGGTTGTATTTCTACTAGTTTGTGAATAATTGGATTTATTATCCTAAAAAAAAGATACCCTTTTTAGGTATCTTTTTTCTTATAGATTATTCTTTAAAATGGTAAGGTACCGTTGAAACAATAACATTTCTTTTATATAGAAGGAAGGTCCTAATTAACAAGCTAGACTGGTTATGCAAAATATTATGCCATCCTTTTCGTAGTACAAACTGTGGTATAACTACTGTTACTCGATAATCTGACTCTCCTGCTTTATATTCCACCGTATCAATAAATTTAGTTAAAGGCTGGATAATACTTCGATATTGGGAATGTAAGGTAACAAGACGGACATCCGGTTGCCATTGATTCCACTTCTCTTCAAATCTCTTCTCATCCTCACGGCTAAACGCCACATAAACAGCAATTAATTTATCAGGATTTAACGATTTTGCATAGGCAAGAGAATTGTTCACAACACGAGTAATACCTGCAACTGGTACAACTATAACATTGCCTGATATATCTTTCACTTCAGCTAAGTCAGTAATTCGCAATTGTTCTCCTACAGAATCATAATGTTTTTTTATCTTATAAAACACATACACAATAACCGGAACGAATACCAATACAGGCCATACTTGTGGGAACTTTGTAAGGAAGAACATCATGGTCACTATGAAGCAAATAATAGCACCCAATGCATTAATAATAAGTTTCCCTTTCTACCCTTCTGGTTTTTCTCGCAACCATTTAAGGACCATCCCTGTTTGGGATAAAGTAAACGGAATGAATACTCCTACCGCATATAAAGGAATGAGTGACTCTGTTTTTCCTTCAAATACAATAATCAGGATAATGGAAAAGAAAGCTAAAAACAAAATACCATTTGAATAACCTAGACGATCTCCTCTAATGGTAAACATTCTAGGAATAAACTTATCTTTTGCTAAGTTTACTGCTAATAACGGGAATGCCGTATACCCTGTATTAGCTGCTAAAATAAGAATAAGTGCCGTTGTACCTTGAACAAAATAATACATTCCGTTTCTACCGAATATTTCTTCTGCAATTTGGGAGACCACTGTTACATCTTCACGTGGAGAAACTCCTTAAAAATAGGCTAGAGAAACAATTCCAGTAAATAAAATGGCTAGTAACACACCCATCGCTATTAGCGTTTTAGCAGCATTATTAGGTGCCGGTTCTTTAAAATTAGGTATTGCATTTGAAATGGCCTCGACACCTGTTTAATGCCGAGCTACTAGAAGCAAATGCTCTAAGGAGCAAGAATAAAGTTACCCCTTGAATGGGAGTACCAATTGGTGAATGTAATTGCTCTGATACTTAGTAAAGCTGATGTAATAGCATCTGTTCCAGCAGAGACACTTACAGCAACAGTTAAAATATAATCAACTAACAAAGAACTACCAGCAACCAATCCGACATTAGTTCCTAGATTATTTTTTGATACAACGTATGCGCCTCCACCATGTGGATAAGCAAAAATGATCTGACGGTAAGATAATATTAAAGCAGTTAGTAAAACTAGTACGCCCAAAGCAATGGGCAAAGAATACCAATAGGCTGCCGTACCTAACGTTACTAATACTAATAATATCTGTTCCGGTCCATAAGCCACGGAAGATAAAGCATCGGATGAGAGTATGGCCAATGCCTTTTTCTTGTTGATTCTTTGCTCTCCTAATGCATTCGATTTTAATGGTCTTCCAATTAATAATCTCTTTAGCGAAATCATTTTACACCTCTAAATTATTATTCAGTTATTATAGTCCCCTTAACTAATAAAACAACACGTATTGTTGCAAGGAAACTTGTTTATCATACTACTGCATAAAGATACTGTAAATAGTCGTTTTTAGAAAAAAGACTATTTACAGTTCAGTTCTACTCATTTAAAACTTAGAAGCAAAAAAATAATATAGTCAATTATTTTTTTGTGATATATTAACATCCATAAAGTAAAGAA
Source organism: Niallia sp. Man26 (assembly GCF_022049065.2). Classification (NCBI taxonomy): domain Bacteria; kingdom Bacillati; phylum Bacillota; class Bacilli; order Caryophanales; family Bacillaceae; genus Niallia; species Niallia sp. Man26. The sequence goes on along the minus strand of NZ_CP095746.1, from coordinate 204,056 downwards.
TAAGATTCCAAGATCTAGTTAAATCATTAAAAATCTATTTGTTGTAAATAAAAAATAAGTGTAAAATTCACTTGAATACTGATAATTAATAATTGGAGGATAATTGTGAAAATAACTAAACCGGAAGGTATAAATATTATTGGGAGTTTCTTGAAGTTTAATCCTGCACAAGTATTATCCATTGGATTCCTTTCTCTTATCTTTGTGGGTGCATTTCTCCTCATGTTGCCTATATCAACAAATGATGGATATGAACTTTCTTTTATTGATGCTATATTTGAAGCAACTTCTGCCGTTTGTGTTACTGGATTAGTTGTAGTTGATACTGGTACGACTTTTACAGTATTTGGTCAATGTGTTCTTTTATTTTTAATCCAAACTGGTGGATTGGGATTCATGACCATTGGAGTTGTCATCGCTATATTCCTTGGTAAGAATATTGGATTAAAAGGAAGATTGATCATTCAAGAATCTTTAAATCAGCTTTCACTGGAAGGTATGGTACGACTAGTAAAATTCATCCTCCTTTTTACCTTACTATTCGAGGCAATTGGTGCTTTGTTCTTAGCAATTCGTTGGTCTGCTGATTTTGGTTTCCCAACTTCTATCTATTATGGTATATTTCACTCTATTTCGGCCTTTAATAACGCAGGATTTGATATTATGGGAGATTATCGTAGTATCACTGGCTATGCCGGTGACTTTACTGTAGTTTTTATTCTAACTTCTTTATTACTCATTGGAGGTCTGGGCTACACGGTTATATTAGATATTTGGAAAAGAAGGTTTTCAGGAAAGCTTTCCTTACATTCAAAATTAGTCTTATGGATCACAGCCTTTCTTATCATTCTTCCTACAATTCTTATATTTGTATTAGAATTTAATAATCCTGGAACATTGGGTCCCCTATCTCTAAAAGATAAATTTTTAGGAGCTTATTTTCATGCAGTAGTCCCAAGAACTGCTGGGTTTAACAGTTTAAATATGCCTGAATTAACACTGAGCACTCAGTTTATTACGATGATTTTAATGTTTATTGGTGGAGGTTCAGGTGGAACTGCTGGAGGAATTAAAGTGACAACATTTATTATCATTCTTCTTGCCGTCTGGAACTTAATTCGGGGAAATGATGATATAAACATAATGGAAAGACGTATTCCCAAAGATTTAGTATATAGGGCTTTCGCTATAACAGTATATTCTATAGGTATCGTTTCATTTATTTTGTTTATTTTAACCATTACAGAAGATGCACCATTAAATGTAATCCTATTTGAAGTAATTTCCGCTTTTGCAACTGTAGGCATGTCATTAGGAATAACCCCTGATTTAAGTCCCGTTGGCAAAATTGTTATTTCCCTTCTAATGTTCATTGGACGAGTTGGGCCATTGACAATAGCCTTTGCATTAGCCAAAAAACATAATAAATTACCTTATAAATACGCAGAAGAAAAAATTATGATTGGTTAAAATTCCATACTACATACTCTTATAATAATCTTCCTACTAAGGAGGATTATTTATATTTTGTGAAAGATTACAATGAAATTAAACGGCCTTGCTACATAAATAAGGCGAAAATCATTTAGTCCTATCTCTTACAGTGTATAGAATCCCATTATATATAGACTAATGTATAGAAATCTAAGGAGGTATTCACACACTGAATATTATAGGTGGAAATATGGATTTCAAAGAAAAGCCCCCTTTTAACCGAAAAAGTTGCTGTTTAAAAGTTTTATAACTCTCATTTAAATATAAACCTGTTTTTTTCATTCAAGTAAATATCTTTTTTGATATGTCAACAAAAGGACATGCTGCATATTATATTACTAGGTTTTTCAATTGTTTGCCTCCAGCCTATTTTTTTCTACGCTCTTGGAAAGTAGAATCTAAATAGTGTTAAGGTACCAACAAATTACTGATTTAGTTAATCATAAATAAACTCATAATAACTTCTCCTATTTAGGTTAAATTAATAAAAAATATAGGAGGATTAAGGATGAAGAAAAGGAAGCAGGAAAAAATCCTATTACGAACATTTTTTATTATATCTATAGTGGCTTTTCTTAACATACTTCGAAAACCGCCATTAAAAGATTGGCTAATTATTTTCTTATTAAAAAGTTATATCGCCTCCATTTTAGATAATCTTTTAGTGAAAAAGGGATATTTAAAATACCCAGTAAAAACATTAAAAACTTTTGATATTAGTGTTTTATTTAGTTATCTTCTTTTTCCTGTGACCTGCATTTATTTCAACCAAGCAACTAAAAATTCAAATATATTAGACATATTTATTAAATGCTTTTTATTTAGTTTTCCATCTGCCGTTGCTGAACATTGGATTGAAAGGAAAACAAATTTAATTAAATATAAAAAATCTTGGACTTCCTTACATAGTTTCTTTTCCATTGCAGCAACCTTTTTATTTGTTCGATTTACTATGATACTTATTAGAGTAGTGGCTTCTAAGCAACTAAGAAAAACTGATTGATTAACCGCTTACCTTCGCATACGTGAAGGTTTCCTTGTTTGTTTTATACAGTTGAGGACAAAGAGAATGAATATGAATGCAGATATGAAGGAGGGTTAGGTTCTGGCGGACATATGTCACTTGACTATATTGTATCACCTCCTTTGCCTGATGATATGACTCGAATTCGGTTGATTTTTAAAGAGTATGATGAACCATATAAAAGCCTACAGGTCTAAAATTTTTTATTACCGTGGGTAAATAATACCTTCTTTAACTGACGTAAGAAGATTCCGAGTTGCGATTAGCAACTCATTTTTTTTTATTGTAACTAATATGGCAGCATTCGTATTAATGTAGAAATCTATTCTTTTGGAACAAACGGGACGAAAGTTGTTGTTTTATACGAAATCAACCAAAAACTTTAACCTAGCCTTAAAAAAAGCATCTTTATAAGTTAAAACGCTTAGGGGTCTATATAAACCCCAAGCATTCTTTTTTTTGACAATTAATGAATTATGGAATAGATTTTTTAATACAAATCTATTCTTCCCTTTTAATAAAGGGCAAAACTAGGTCATGTATTGATAAGCCTGTATTTTCGAGTATTGCCCTTAAAAAATCATGTAGTCTAGCGCCCATTTTCAGCATTAATCCCTTCACCACCAAAGAAGATCCACTTGCTAAACCCATTAAAGGCTTCACTTTTATAGGTAGCAGCTTGAATAGTTCCTCTCAGTTCATCGTCAGCCATATATTTTAATAAAAACATGGTTCGTATCACTCTTCCAAGCTCATGAAACGCCTGATACAGCTTGTTCTTTTTACTGTATGTCCCTAGTTTACTTGAGAATGGTAGATGGAGTAATTTTACCTGACTGGATTGACATAGCTACTCTAATCATATCTGGATAATGAGTCTCAATGAGATCCAAATCGATTTCTCCTTAAAAAAGTTCATCAATATGCTCATAGATCTCTTCTTTACAAGGACGGAATAATTTTAAATCTTTCCAATTTCGAATCCTAGGCAACAGCTGAATACCTAGTAAAGAAGAAAGCCCAAAGACTGTTGTACTATGTCCCTGAGTATCGGAAGGAGAATTTCGGGTTGAATATCGGCTTTATCATTCATCAAAATGTCTAAAATATGGATTCCTTCCCATACTCCACAAGGAAATAAAATTGCTGAACAAAGCTATAGGTATCGGAAACGTCATAATAGCCAATACCACAATATCCTCCATAAAGAATATGGTTTCGGATAGAAGGTTTGCTCATATAAATCCCATTTGAATCCGCCAACTGTCGGCTGAAGCTCTCCTTCCATCACCCCCGATTTTTGGAAGATTGAATTGGTTATAGGCATTGATAATATATTGAATGGCTTTGTCTAAGTTTAATTGTTACATGACACTGATTAATCCATGCTATTTGTTTTCTATCTAAACTTCCTATGAATCGGGCCTTTTGAGTTGGTCCTAAATTATATCCATAGAAAAAAGGCATTTATAATGTATCGTTCTACTTCGCTGTCTAATTCATCATTTAGTGCATGGTCTATCTGATGATAGATGGCACGATAGTATTTATTTCTAACGTCATTAGCTGTATTTTTTTAAGTATTATAGACAGATAATTCGTATCGTTGACAGATTAATTCCTCAATTGCAGCATTGATTAAGTCGGTCGGATCATCTTTGCTAAATGTTAAATTGGTCATTGTATGAACCGACATTTGTTGGGCCAGATGATCAAACGGGCGAATCTGAAGATAATCTCGAACAAAGAGAAAATGGCGTGGCCGTTCTCGTTTCAATATACGTCTTCCACTCTTCTACGGCTGGCAAAGCAAGCGTGCCTTTTTCGCAATATGCATAGCAATCGCTTCCGGAACATTGATCATCTGGATAAAAAATCCAAGCTTCTGTACAGTTTTGATTAAAACGAGTAATGCTAATTGCTATAAGGTTCCTTTAGACTTAACCTCTGCCCATTTGATTACACTTACTGTTGGGGTGTACACTTCTTCCAAGTCTTTCTCCGTCAGATTAATTTTAAACAGAGGATAAATAGTATCCTGAATACTTGGCAATAGGTTTTATCTGATTCTCCGTTATTTCCATAATGACCCCTCAACCTACGAATCGCTTCCGTACCCCGTATTTTTCAAAAATATAAGTTTGTACAGTAACTAGCACATATTCACAAAATTGAATATATTGTATATTTGTTCATTTCATTTGGCTACCTGATATTAAGTTGGGTAGTTTTTTTGTTTGAAGAGAAGAGAATATAAATTACTAATTTTTAATAATTTTTGAACTCCATTCTTTAGGTAGTTATTTATTGAATAACACTTCTTCTCTTCTAGTCAGCATAACTAACTAATGGCAGGGTGCTTTATACTGAGTCGATGTAATGCCATAACAAAACCCATTTATGCGGTTATAATAATGCCAACATCCTAATACTTTAGTTTTTAATATCTCCCCACCAAATAGATCATTTACAACTAATGGATACTCCCTATTGACCTTTTGTGGGATTTTTAAGTGACCAAAGAGTACTTCTTTAATATTTAGAGATTTGTAGTTATATATTGAATCATGTTACTAAAAAACAAGTGTTCAATCGCTTTTATAGTATAGATTAAGCAAGAAGTAGGAAATACGGTCGATATGCACTAGGACTATCGATTGTAAAATGGTAATTGGATTTTTTATTGCTGAGTCTTAGAAATTAATAATGTGTATGGGGAAAGCGAAGCTCCTAGATACTTTTCTTCTAGATTTACAAGGAATAACTTTTACTAAATGTGAGTCTATTCTTTACAGAAATTGTGTGTCTAGTATTTTTTAAAGTGAACGTGTCTTTATTTATTGAGGAACGGGAAAGTTCATTTTTTTATAGGTAATAATTATGTTATTATTGATAAGGAAAGTATAACTTTTGGAGGTGTTAAGTATGAACGATGTACAAACATTAAACCCAATTGCATTTGAACTTGGACCGATTTCCGTTCATTGGTACGGTATTATAATTGCCTGTGGTATTATTCTAGGTTTATGGATAGCAACACGAGAAGCAAATCGTTTAGGATGGGATAAAGAAATTATAACTGATTTCATTATGATCGCCGCCCCAGTTGCAATCATTTGTGCGCGAATTTATTATATTGCATTTGAATGGGATTATTATTCTCAAAATCCTTCGCAAATTATTGCTATATGGCAAGGTGGAATTGCCATACATGGAGCGTTAATTGGTGCTGTTTTAACTGCAATCATATTCACAAGAACGAAAAAACTTTCTTTTTGGAAACTTACTGATATTGTTGCGCCAAGTTTAATTCTTGGACAAGCAATTGGTCGATGGGGAAATTTTATGAATCAAGAGGCGCACGGTGGGGAAACTACAAGGGCCTTTTTAGAAAGTATTTATCTTCCAAATTTTATTATTAATCAAATGTTTATTGATGGAAATTATTATGTACCTACCTTTCTATATGAATCTTCTTGGGACCTTTTAGGATTTGTTATTTTGTTCTATGTACTTAGAAAGTTGAATTTGAAGAATGGCGAGTTATTTTTAAGTTATCTTGTGTGGTATTCAATTGGAAGATTTTACGTTGAAGGTTTACGAACAGATAGTTTAATGTTGACATCGAACCTGCGCATTGCCCAAGTGGTTTCTTTAATATTAATTGGAATTAGTATAATCTTATTTTTATACCGAAGAAGAAAAATTCAAACTTCAGGTTGATTATATGAATAACAAACGAAAAGGTAGGCAAGATCAAGACCCCTTTATAAATAAACATAATCAACTAAAGTATGCTCAACAGCATTTAGCGAATGAAAGAACATATTTGGCATGGATAAGAACAGTAGTTTCAATTGTTGGAATAGGTTTTTTAACAACAAGTTTGCATTTTACAATTGGTGTTAGAAGAAATCTAATTATAGATATGTTCAGTGTTATTTTAGGTATTTTCGCATGTATTCTTGGAATTGCAGTCATTCTATTAGCAACAAAAAATTATTCTAAAAATAAACTTCAAATTTATGAGGAAAGGTTCAATCCTTCAAATATTAAAGTAAATATGGTTTCCACTTTTATGATTATTTTAATAATTATGGTTATAATTTATTTCTTATTGATAAAGTTTTAAAGTGCTAGGATCTTGAAAAGTTTAACTGAGAATTTTTACAGGTTTAGAAATAATCCATTTATTCCCCTATATCACATATCCTTTTATTTTATTTTTAACCCAATAAAAAATAAAAAAAATCGGAGTTCGTTCCAATTCATCCTTTTGTTGAATTGGAACTTTTGGTTTGTTGTTAGATACTCTTTATTATTTCTTTCAGAAAAGAATACGTTTGAACTGGGGGTTGATGTGATATGTTTTACATTTTTTGACCAAAATGAACGTGACAGGAAGGACCAGAGCAATGTAAAGGTTGCCACCAAGGACCGTGATGTGCATGAGAATATCCTTGATAGACTACTCCATTTAGGCCAGTTGTTACAGAAGGATACATATACTTACCTCCATTTTTTTTATTTTATGCATGATACCGTTAAGGGTAGGTTGTCTATTTAAGAATGGGTATTTGTGTAGTTGATAATCCAGCTAAGATTTCATTTTAAAATATAATTCTAAAAAACCACATGTATGGTGTACATTTATAAAGTTCTATCTAAAAACTTAACTTCTCTTCGTACCCTCTATTGAATAGAAAAAACTGCAGGTTTCTGCAGTTTTGAAATACTATTTCCAGGTATCATTATATTTATGGAATCCATTAATATTATGCAATATTAAGTTTATAAGATAGAGAACCAAGTCTTCACTGCTGTTGCTAAAATTAATAGACCCATTGCCCCTTGTAACACTTTTGTATTCAATTTTTTACCCATGTTGGCACCTATAGGCGAAGCAATTAAGCTCGCCACAACCATAATAAAAGCAGGTAGTATAGGTATATTTCCTGTTGCGATTTTTCCAGTAACAGCTCCAATGGATGAAATCAATGTAATGGCCAAGGAGGATGCAATCGTCATTCTTGTTGGTATTTTTAGGACTACTAGCATAATAGGAACTAACAGGAATGCTCCTCCTGCACCTACAATACCCGCACCTATACCCACTATGAACGCAAACAAAGATGCAAGCCATTTGTTAAACCTTACTTGATTAAAATGAACATCATCAACCCCTTTTTTAGGAATAAACATCATAATAACGGCAATAAGAGCTAAGATTCCATAAACAATATTTATTCCATTCTCCGGCATATGAGTAGAACTGAGCCCCCCTATAAAGCTTCCAGTTAAAATGCTTACTCCCATGTAAATAATCAATTTTTTATTTAGAAATCCATCCTTACGATAGGCTAAAACACCTCCGAGTGTCGCAAAAAACACTTGAATGGCTGTAATCCCTGAAACTTCATGTGCTGTAAAATGTCCTACGCCTAACATTACTGGTATATATAGTAACATGGGATAGTTGATGATAGCACCACCAATTCCTAACATCCCAGAAATAAAAGAACCAACAAATCCAATAACAAAAATTGTAGCTATAAAAGTTATATCCATTTTGTTACACCTCTTTAGAAAAAGGGAACCTTATTGGTCCCCTTTATTTTCAACCCTTTTTAATCCAGAATTTTAACACTCCATTTTCGTTTTCATGCTTTAATAAATCATGTCCTCCCGATTTAGCCCAGGCTGTTAAATCGTTTAGCGCTCCTTTATCCGTTGTATGGACTTCTAATACTTCACCTGTGTCAATATCTCCCATTGCTTTTTTTGTCTTTACAATCGGCATTGGGCACGCTAAGCCTTTAGCATCTAATACTTTATTTGAATCCATTTGTTATTCCTCCTATTTTATAATTAACGAACGGCACAACGGTTAGGTCCAATTTCCATCTCTCGTTGTTTATCTAATTCCGGGTTAATTTTCCCCATATTTGTTTCACGAATTTCTTGATATGCATTTGGTTGTGGCGGCAAGTTTTCTGTTACTAAATTTCTAAACTTATTTTCATCATCGATATTCAGTCCATGATTTTTTGTAAACAATTTCCCAAGTTTTTCTGCAACACTACCATCCTCATTTAACTCGTCTATAATCATAAAGTGTGCTGGTAGAACAATTAGTTCTTCTGACAATTCTTTGTAGCGTTTATATAAAGTCTCTCTTAAATCACTGACCCAGTCTTCCGCCATACCTGCCAAATCGGGTCTTCCGATAGAATCAATGAACAAAATATCACCTGACAGCAAGTATTTATTATCCACAATAAATGAAGTAGAACCAATCGTATGTCCAGGTGAATACAAAGCCGTAATATTAATAGTTGTATTACCAATGGTTACATCATTTCCGTTTTCTAATGGTTGGTAAGCAAAAGTCACTTCCGTTGCATCCTTAGGTGGTAACCAATAGTCAGCACCAGTTTTCTCTGCAATTGTACGTCCTCCGGAAATATGGTCAGCATGAAGGTGCGTATCAAATACGTGTGTAATTTTTACATTTTTGTTTACTGCAAAATCAAGATAGATATCCGTCATACGCGTTGAATCGATTACTGCTGCTTCTCCTTCCGATAACATCATGTAAGATAGACAGCCTTTACCAACTCGAACAAATTGATAAATTTCGCCACCATCATTCAAGTCACCTATTTTAACCGGTTCTAAATGTTCACTCCACTTTTTCATTCCACCCTTTAAATAGGAAACATTTAATCCAACATCAGAAAGCATTTCTGCTACCATTACAGATGAACCTTCCTTTGCACAAACAACTAGTACTTCTTTCTTAGTGGAGATTTCACCTATAATTTCATCCACACCATCAAGTAATTCAAAATAAGGAACATTTAAATATTCAAAGTTTTCCCCTTCAATCTTCCAATCGTTAAAATCACTCTCATTACGAACATCAAGAATAAACAACTCTTCTTTATTAAAAACTTTTTTCGTCACATCTTTTGAAGTCATTACAGAAACAGCCACCTTTATACCCCCTATGGTATTAATTTATTTAAAAAAATATATAATTTTAAAAAGTTAAAGTTACATCTGCATCCTTTGCAAATTCCAAAAATGTTACTGCTCCGCCTACTTCCATTCCATCGACAAAATTTTCTTTTTCTAATCCCATAACATCCATTGTCATTTGACAGCCTATAAAATTAACTCCCATTTCTTTTGCCATAGACACTAATTCTGGAATGGAAGGTACATTCGCTTTAATAAATCCTTCAGCAAGCTGTTCTTTACCTTCAGGCATGATTAAGTGCTTATATGCTTCCTTATGAATCAAATTCAACCCTTCAAAAGTAAAGAAAACAGATACTTCTTGATCAGTTGCTGCTGCCGCAGTTGCAATGTTAAAAACCTTATAAGCATCAAATAATCCACCATTACTTGCAATAATTGCTACTTTTTTGTTCATCGTTAATTCCCCCATTTTTTAATCATTTATACTACTTGTTTTCCCACTCCATTGACTCATACCTTGTTCAACATTAATTACATTATTAAATCCATTTTCAGTTAACTTTTGCGCAGCAAGATCGCTACGATTTCCTGTTCGACAAACTATATAAATTTCATCATTTTTGTTTAAAACATTCATTTTGTTTTCCAATTCTCCCAATGGGATAGAGATAGCGTTAGGAATATGGTTAAAAGCAAATTCTGCATTTTCTCTAACATCAATAACTACAATGTTCTTATCCACATCTATTTTCTTTTCTAGTTCTTCATTGCTAATAATATTTGGGTGTTTTTTTTCATTCGATTCTTCATTAGAAGATTTACGCAAATAATGCTTCAGCACTTCCCCTTCTTCTATTGTTCCTAGATATTGATGTCCAGTGCTTTCAGCCCACGCTTTCATGTCTGCTTTAGAGCCTTTATCCGTCGCTTGAACTTCCAATACTTGCCCTGCCTCTAAGTTTTTCATTTCTTTTTTTGTTTTAACAATTGGCATCGGACATGCTAAACCTTTTGCATCTAAAATTGTATTTGCTTTTAAGTTCTCCATTTTTCAGCCTCCATCACTTATACCTGTTAGGGTATTATTAGTTTTAAAAAAATTTATTCTACTTTTCCTTCCCAAGCAAGCATTCCACCAGTCATATTAATCACATTAAATCCATAATCTTCAAGGAATTGTGTGGCACGACCACTTCTTGCACCAGAACGGCAAACGATGATATAATCAATAGTCTTATCTAATTCATGCATGCGAAACTCAACTAAACCTAATGGGATATTTATAGCACTTGGTATTTTCCCAGTGGCAACTTCATCCACCTCTCGCACATCAATAATATTTAATTTCTTTCCTTCGTTTATTAGAGCCTCTACTTCTTTTACAGTCATTTGTTTCATTAGTTAGTTCTTCTCCTTCTGTTTATTTTAAAACCAAGCACCCATGCCGCCTTTGACGTTAGTTACGTTTTTAAAACCTAACCTTTTTAAGACTTTACTTGCTCGTTGACTTCTCATTCCACTTTGACAAATTACGATAACTTCTTTTTCCTTTGAAAGGTCTTTTTCTGCTAGTTGAGCTAGTTGATGGAGTGGTATATTTTTAAAACCTTTAATATGGTTTCCTTTAAACTCTCCATTTGTTCGAACATCCACAAATTGTTTGTTCTTATTATTTATTTCTTTTTTTAATTGATTAGTGGTAATATTGTTAATTCCCTTTATTGGTAAAAACCTTCTCATTATGAAAAATAGTACCAATGCAAGGACAAGATAATTTAAATATGTCATATTAAAACCTCCTTTAATCAAGAGAACTTTTACTTTTATCTAGTTAGATAAATAGATTAACATTTCCATCCTCAGCATCCGCTAAATAAGCAGCAACACCTGCATATTCTATGTTACCTAATAACTCTTCTTGTTTTAGTCCTAATAAATCCATTGTCATGGTACAAGCTACAAGTTTTACATCTTGTTCTTGAGCCATTTCAATTAATTGTGGTAAAGGCATAGCGTTATGCTTTTTCATAATATCCTTAATCAGCTTAGGACCCATTCCAGCAAAGTTCATTTTGGATAACCCCATTTTATCAGCACCTCTAGGCATCATCTTGCCAAACATTCTTTCCATAAACCCTTTTTTTACTGCAATATCTTCGTCCTTACGTAAAGCATTTAAACCCCAAAAAGTGTGAAAAATAGTTACTTCATGATCATAAGCTGCAGCACCATTAGCTATAATGTAAGCAGCCATTGCTTTATCATAATCACCACTAAATAGTACAATGGTTGTTTTTTTCTTTTCAGTCATATTGTTACCTCCAGTATTAATTTAACCCATACCCGCATGGGTATTATAAATGGCAAAAAATTATCCCTTTTTAATCCAAAACTTCAATACACCATTTTCTTCTTTTTGACTCAATAATTCGTGACCTACTGTTTTAGACCAGGCTGAAAGATCATTTATTGCCCCTTTATCTGTTGTATGAATTTCTAATATTTGACCAGTTTCAAGTTCAGTCATTGCCTTCTTTGTTTTTACAATTGGCATCGGACATGCTAATCCTTTTGCATCTAACAATTTGTCGATTTTCACTAGTAATCATCCTTCCTAATACCATTACCCCTATGGGTATAATAATAATTAAAAAAAGAGAAGGTGTCAACTCTTTCTTATCTGCTTTTTACAAGTAGGTTTACAGCTTCTTTTACTAATTCCTCTGTATTCTCACCATTTTTATCAGCTTCCCGAACACATTCAATTAAATTTGAACTAACAATCAATCCTATTGTTCGGTCAATTCCAGTTCTTGATGCAGATAATTGTGTAATTACTTCCTTGCAATCTTTATTCTCTTCCATCATTTTCAAAATTCCTCTTAACTGCCCTTCTATACGTTTTACTCTATTTTTTATTTGTTCATTATAATCCATTTTTGTTCACCTCTTTTTATAGTAAATAATCATGTAATGATGCCACTTATAATTAGTGTTTTAATTTTTCATTTTATATCAGGATTTTCATTTATAAAGTATCAGTAGTTGAAATATTTTCACTGACAAGTTTTATAATATACCCCATTAGGTATATTGTCAATAATAAATTTTATAAAAAAGACCGCTATTAGTTTAGCGGTAAAAAGGATATAGGGCGTTAAGAAGTAAGTCCATTTATCATGATACTTTTATCAATACATCTAATTAAGCGTTCTTCTATATCTTTAGCAAATAACTCCATGTCATTATCATTTAGAAGGCTTATCATTGCTGTTGGCCTAGGCATTCCTATTTTAGTTTGTCCATTATCTTCATAAACAACAATTTTACAAGGTAAAAAGTATCCAGCCATTCCATTTTCGTTCAGCACCCTATGTGCTTCATCTGGGTTGCATACTTCTAGAACTTTAAACTCTTTTTGAAATTCTAACCCTTTCTCTTGAAGCTTTTCCTTAATATCAAACATCCACAAAACACCGAATTTTTCTTCTTTTAAGCTTGCCTCTAACCTATTAATAGCATGATTTACGCTTTTATTTGTATGAACTGTATAATCAAACACACTTAACACTACCTTCTTTTCTTTTTGATAATCACTGCTTTTTCCAGGTGTACTGTTTATTAAATTAACTACTTTAAAAATTTAACTTGGATATTTGAATTTACAGGTTAATCTATTACATAAATTCTAAACAAGTTACTACTATTATCTGCCTTCAACGTTCATTCCATCCATCAATTTTTTCATTAAGATACTAGCCCATCTTCGACCAATATATCAAAGTTGATGAGACTTGTACCATAATCAATCCAATATCTCTTCTCCCATTTGGAATTGAATTGCCCATAGCTCAATTTCTCATTGTTATTTTCTCAGACATACGATGGGCTAAATTCTTCCTATAAAACCTTTTAAATAAATACAGATTACTCTTATATTCTTTCTTATGGCCAAGGGAACAGCGCTTGCATTAATACTAAGTACCGCATTTGCTACACACTTTAAGTAGTGCACAAAGAATTCATTTTTCATTACACAAAATTAACTTTTTCATCTTAGAATAAGATTAAGATTTATTTTAAAGGTATTCCGTATTCTTTATTGAATAGGTATGTTAAAAACAAGTAAAGGTGGGATATATGTACACTCATTTACATCTCCTGTTGAAACGTTTTTATCGAAAAAGTCTTTGAAGCGCTTTATCATAAATTATCTTCCATATAAGCAATTAACCTAACTCTGTTCCTAACAGCAACATATTTACTCTGTATATTCTTCAAATTTCTTATCATGTAATTCATATTTATAAGCACTAACAAACAAGTAAACGATATAAATACTTAGTACTGTGATCAATAAAACCAGTGTAATTAATTTTACTATTTTCAAAAGTATCCTCCTTTTGTGATAAATACTACTTCTCGTATTATAATATTAATGGGCTAATAGTTTACCATTAGGGTTATTAAAAACAGCCAGTTTGTCCACGATTTTTTACTTGCAGCATTTAAATTCTTATTTTACCGGTATTTAATTACAACTTTATCGATAGCTCCAACAGCTGAATCATCCCATATATGTGCATTTGAGAAGTCAATTATTATATTCTTATGTTTAACACTAACATCAAATCCATCTAAAAATCCTTCCACAAAGAAAGTAATATTTTCCATTGTTTCTTGTTTCGTTAACTTTATTTTTGAAATTTTTTCCACAAAGAATATAGCACTTAGAATTACACCGGCTATAACTCCAATGGAAAGGTCATGTGTCGCTACAACAATGGCAACAGTAACTAACATAACAATTGCATCGGTTTTAGGTGCGTTCTTTAAGTATGAATAAGAATTCCAATCAAAAGTTCCAATCGAGACCATTATCATAATCCCCACTAGTACAACCATAGGAATTTGAACAACTACACCACCAAGAACAATAATTAAAAACATGAAAAATAAACTAGCTATTAATGTGGATAGTCGTCCTTTTCCACCTGAATTAACGTTTATAACAGATTGAGCAATCATTGCGCAACCAGCCATACCACCAAAGAAACCAGTAACAACATTTGCAATCCCTTGCCCTCTTGCTTCTCGGTTCTTATTGCTTTCTGTATCTGTCATAACATCAACAATGGTTCTAATAAACCTTCAATTGCCAACGCAATGAAGTAAGGAAATATTATTTGTAACGTTTCAAAATTAAATGGAACATTAGGAATTAAAAACGCTGGTAGGGATTGTGTAATTGTCCCCTAAATCTCCGACTGTCCTCAAATCAAAATTAGAATAGATAGCAACTGATTTAAGAACTACAATAGCTATTAACGGTGCAGGAATAGATTTTATAAATCTAGGTAATACATACACAATTACTAAAGTTATACCAACAAAATATAGGTCATTGATGAAATACCAATAAAGTGAGGCACCTGAGCTAATAATATTAAAATTGCTAAAGAGTTTACAAATCCAATCATTACAGCTCTTGGAATAAACTTCATTAATTTTGCTATTTTAAATACTCCAAATAAAACTTGTATAATACCTGTTAGGATGGTAGCTGCCAGCAAATAATTTAAACCATGTTTTTTACTAATGGAACCATCAATAGAGCCATTGGTTGAAATCATCCCTGGTCTTCCTCCAACAAAGGCAATAATGACAGCTATACAGAATGAAGCGTATAGCCCTACCATAGGATCTACTCCAGCAATAATAGAAAATGCAATTGCTTCCGGAATTAAAGCTAAAGCAACAACAATACCTGCTAAAATATCTCCTTTTACATTTGAAAACCATTCTTTTTTAATCTTTTTCACTAATTTAAACCTCCAATTCAAATTTTTTATATAAATTAGATAAAAAGCTATTATCAATATCTCGAAAACAATCTAACACCAAAGCACTAAAACGAAACCTTTTTGGTGCTTTTTTATATTGATTTTAATGTAATCTTTTTTTCTGAGGAATAAAAAAAGATGATATATAGATAATGAGACCATATGGTGACATCCAGAATGTAAAATACAATGAGATGAATTGACTAAATATAACTGCAGTATCATATACAGTGAATCGCATATTCTTCCCTCTTATAAAGTGGAGCTAAACCACCTTCTTCTAAAACTAAAAAAGTTATTATAACTAAATTTTTTCTAATTTTCCCCAACGATAATTCATTCGCCCCCCCTCTTTATAGGCATATAAATAGCTTCAGAAGGGATTATCATCAAATACGAGTAGCTATATTAATCGTTTTTTTCAGTCAATAAAACAGTGTTAATCGCTGTTAAAACAGCATATTGACAGGCTGTTTTAAGGGTATTAAACTGTAAATCAATATAAAAAGGAGGTTAAGAATGGAATTCATTTTATATCTGTTATTAATATTAATTGCTACAAAAATTGCAGGTGATCTTTCCGTCAGATTAGGACAACCATCTGTACTGGGAAAACTAATAATCGGGATTATATTAGGTCCTGCAGCCCTTGGGTGGGTAGAAAATAATGATTTTATTCTTTATTTCTCTGAAATTGGAGTTTTATTGCTCATGTTCTTAGCCGGTTTGGAGACAGATCTAGACCAACTTAAGAAAAATTGGAAAGCTGCTTTTGCGGTTGCTATAATTGGCATCATCCTTCCTTTTATCGGAGGATTTGGTATTGGAGAACTCTTTAGATTAAATACAACATACTCCCTGTTTATCGGAATACTACTATGTGCAACATCTGTAAGTATTACTGTCCAAGTGTTAAAGGATATGAATAAACTCAATTCCCCTGAGGGGAGCACAATATTAGGTGCTGCAGTTGTAGACGACGTTCTGGTTGTCGTGCTCTTAGCTGTCATGACTAGTTTTCTTGGAACTGGAGTTGAAGTATCGATTGGACTTCTAATAGGTAAAAAAGTCATCTTTTTTATTGGTGTATTACTTGCAGGAGCTTTCCTAGTTCCCAAAATGTTAAAAATACTCTCTAAATTAAAAGTTACAGAACCTGTGGTATCCATTGCCCTTGTCATTTGTTTCGCCTTTGCATATTTTGCGGATATTCTTGGAATGGCAGGAATTATTGGAGCATTCGCAGCTGGCATAGCTATTTCTCAAACAAACTATAAGCACACCGTCGAGAGTAAGGTGGAGCCTATAGCATATGCTGTATTTGTCCCCGTCTTCTTTGTAAGTATCGGTTTAAATGTTTCATTTAGTGGTATAGAAAGCCAAATTGGATTCATTGTAGCCCTAGTAATTGTTGCTATCCTTACAAAACTTGTAGGTGGGGCTATTGGAGCAAAGTTAACTGGATTTAAAAATCGTTCTTCTCTTATTATCGGAGCTGGGATGGTTTCTCGAGGAGAAGTAGCACTAATCATTGCGGCTACTGGTTTGCAAGAATCCCTTTTGTTACCTGAATACTTCACTGCAATAGTAGTCGTTATAATTGCAACAACTTTGTTTGCTCCTCCATTATTGAAATATTTAATACAAGGAGAAACTGTAAATAGAGAAGAAAAAACTGTTTAACTTTATAATTTATGGTGGTCATTTTCTTGGCAAATAAAATTTATCTCTTTTCTTACGAGACAGAAAATGCGGTTACTAAAGCAAGCATTGAAGCCATTATGGATGATTTATATGACGTATTAAACATCTTTAACAAGAATGTATACCTTATTAAAACAGAAGATGATTTAAGTATCTTGGATAAATATATTCAAACATATTTAAAGATTGATGATAGATATATATTAGTCGATATAACGGAGCAACCACTAAATTACAATAATTTAAATGCTACTGATCCTAACTATTGGTTCTATAATATTTAATCTAGATTAGCATTCCTGTAGAGCGTTATTTTTCAACTTTGAAAAAAAAAGGGCTCCTCAGTAAGATATGAGTATAGAAACCACTCTAAAACTCAACCTTAGGAGGAACCCTACTATGAATTTTAAAATGCAAGACAAACAAAATCAACTAATTGAAAGAATTTCTGTTAAACATTTAATCATTGGTGTAGATATCGCTCAACAGCTGCACGTTGCTAGGGCAGTTAATTTCCGTGGAATTATTGTAGGAAACCCTCTGGCATTCGAGAACAATGAAGAGGGATTTATAAAGCTATTAAACTGGATTTTTGAGCTTAAAAGAATACATAAACTTGAGTACTCTATAGTGGGGATGGAACCAACGGGACATTACTGGATCAATCTTTCAAAGTGGTTATTGAACCAAGACATAGAAGTAGTAACAGTTAATCCCATTCTGGTCAAACGAAATAAAGAGAATCGAGATAATACCCAATCAAAGAGTGATAAAAAAGATGCTTTGGTAATAGCTGATATGGTAAAGAACGGATACTACTCCTTTGTAAGAAATAATTCTGAGTCATTTGAGAAACTAAGGGTTCTCATATCGAACCGTGATGTGGTGGTTAAACGACTTGTGAGTGCTATTAATCAATTAAACAGATGGGTGGACATTGTTTTTCCTGAATTAAGACAAGTATTCAAGGATATTACTGCTAAAGGGGCAATAGCTACACTAAGACTTTTTCCTTCCCCAACAGAACTGTGTTCTAAGTCAACGGAAGAAATTATGACTGGATGGAGATCACTTATGAAGCGTCAGCCTGGCTTAAAGAAAGCTAATTTACTGCTTCATGTAGCCAATAAATCCGTTGGAACAAGACAAGCGTTAGAAGCCTATAAATTTCATTTGGAACAGTTGCTTGAGGAGTATGACCTTACGGTACAACAACTCGAAAGAGTTGAAGTGGAAATCAAGAACGAATTATCTAACATTCCTTTCGCTAAAAAATTACTAATGATTAAGGGAATTAGTGAAATTTCCTTGGCAGGAATCCTTGGAGAGGCTGGGGATTTAAGTGGTTTTTCACATGGGAATTCCCTACTAAGGCATGCAGGCCTACATCTCGCAGAAGCTAGCTCAGGGAAATGGAAAGGACAAATCGTTATTTCTAAACGTGGAAGATCTAGGCTAAGACGTTTCCTGTATTTAGCCACCATGAGTTTAGTAATGAATAACACTGAATTTAAAGCTATCCATTTAAAAAACGTTAGAGAGAAGAAGATGAAAAAGATGAAATCCATTATGAAATTAGTCGGTAAATTGGCAAGGGTATTTGTAGGAATAGCACGTAATAACGAAGCATATTGTGCCAAGAAGGTTCAACCACATTTAGATTTGGTTGCTTAATTAATAATAGTGTTCTCGAAGAGAACATATAATCATCGAGTGTTGTCTTATTCGTAGGATTTCAAATATGTACGGAGTACCAGGTTTCTTAAACTAAAGGGCATTATGACCCATCAGGTTAGCATAACTGGCCTCCACCCCTTGGATAGGCATAACGAAGGAATGAGAGGGCAATTGACCCGTTGAGACATGGGAGGGAAAGCCTCCAGGGGCGGCGTGGAGATGTACATTATATGGTAAAATATGGAGTGTTAACTACCTCCTTTATTTATCCATGCCTCCACGAAGCCAAAAATAATCTGAACTCATTAACATCGTATATTATCTGAATAAAAGGGTTATGAAATCCTGCGAATAAGTGAGCATTCGAGAGATATCCGTATCAATCTGAGGGAGTTTAGTTAGGATTAACACAAACTTTCTAAATAAAACAATCTCAACTATAGTGAAAGGCATCTTGGTGTAATACTAAGGTGCCTTATATATTATTCAAGCAGGATTTTGTGTAGTTTTTCACTTAAACTAATCAACCCTTTTGTGAAAAAGAAGGATGCTCTTCATTTACCATTAAAAACGATTCCATGTTTGTTGGTTAGACAGTTCATTTATCACCGAAATGCTGACAATTTTTTTAAAAAAACCTAGGTAAACCTAATCGGTTCCCTTAAAGGGGAGAATGGTCCTTTTTAATTGGTATTAGGAGACTTGTAAAGAATATAGACTGGAAAACGCAAAAATTTCTTCCAGTGAACTTTCGTCTAAACGGAATAAATCATACAAATCAAAATATTTTTTGCATTAATCCCTTTTGTATATGGTTTAGAGTTTCGCAAGCTCGATTCGCAACCGCTAAAGGAAAACCACGATACAAAATTGTCGGTCAATCAGGGCACAAAACTATAGAATGTAATTGTGACCCAATCTATCCGAATAGAGGGATGATCCTAATTAGGTCTGAAGTTGCTTATGCTTGGGATGCTAATTTTAACTAAATCATAACTGATACCAAAATATTTAAAGAAGAACACCTTCACGATTTTGTCAGAAAAAATGCAAGACTGAGATTCATTTATTACCCACAGGAACTTACTGAAAATGATACACAATCAATGAGTGAGTATCAAAATGACCTTTAACGATTTAACGGGAGAGAACGCTATATTGATGGTTTGTATACAAATTCCACATATACTTCTATGGCACACTTTTGGTTGATTAAAGAGATGTTGAATGAGTGGCGATTTGTAACAGATATTGATACACCCTTGTTGTTCGCAATATAATATATATAGTGTTTTCAAATGAATTTAAGGGATTTGATGCTTACTCTTTCTTGTGTTTAACAGTCCGAGGAAAATCCAGAAAAAACAAGCTTTTACTGAATTCAAAGAAATGCGCAGGATTTAATTAATTGGGGATTAGCCAATAGAATAGAAAGTCGTTCTTTATAAACCATCGCTTACGAATACTTAACAGATATTTTTAAACATAAGGGCCATTCTTTTCAGAAGGAGATTGTTTTGCTCACCCATAGCTATTTAGTAAATTAGAAGAAGGCTGTCTGTTTTGGAGAGACCTTTGACTACTGCAAGAGGCGATGGAAAGAGCTATATTTATTCTAAATTTAATCCTTAATATGCTCAAAGGGCTTTGACCATCTAAGAAGCTATTACAATTTTTGTTTTCCTTACCAAACTGGCGATAAAAAACGAATGACTCCGACTCAACGTTTAGGTATCACGGATAAGATTTTCAAAATAAAAGATATTCTATATTTGAGATAACAAGATCGAATTACTTTCCCTGTGTTGAAATAAAATATATAATATTAATGGAATTTAAATAGGCGATGGAGTTCGCCTTTAACCGCCGAATGGCTAATGACTCCTGCTGGTAACATTATTACTGGCAGGAGTCTTTTTATTTTTAAGAAATAGGGAGGCAGCAGAATGATTTACTTTTGGGTAGGAATTGCAGGGACACTAGGAGCTATTTTAAGGTATATGATTGGAGTTTCATTATTTACAAATAGCACATTCCCATATGCGACATTAATGATTAATTTGATTGGGAGTTTTCTTTTGGCTTGGTTAACAACTAATTTATTTAAAAGGCTCTCGATTTCTCCTATCATTGCAACGACGTTAGGAACAGGATTTGTTGGGTCCTTTACAACCTTTTCAACTCTTAGCGTCGAAACTGTCAATTTGTTTCGGGCTGGAAATATTGTTTTGGGCTTATCTTATGTATTCGTAAGTATTATTGGTGGATTAGCGATGAGCCGCTTAGGTTTTAAAGTAAGCCAGGAAGTGCAAAAATCTTGACAGTAGCACATATTTTATTAGTTGGTATTGGCGGTTTTTTCGGAGCGATTTCTCGATATTCAATCAGCAAGAAACTAAACGGTAAATCAACATTAAAACTCCCCCTGGGAACTCTTACAGTAAATCTATTGGGAGCCTTTCTACTAGGGATTATTACTAGTGCTAAAGCAGATACGATGATAGCTCTTCTGCTTGGAACTGGTTTTATGGGAGCTTTTACAACCTTTTCCACACTCAAATTAGAAATGATACAATTACATTTAAGTTTATATAAAAAGATATTTACCCTCTACACAATCATCACCTATGGTGCAGGTATTATCCTAGCTTACTTAGGATATTTAGTCGGTAACTTCATTTTGTGAAATTAATGTTAAAAGAGCATCGAATTCGATGCTCTTTTTCGTTGTTTTGATGTCTATTTCAATTGCTAAAACTTATACTGAAATCTAGGGGAAACTTAATGTTATTTTAACAAAACTCCCCATCTAGAGAACCCGTTAAGGTAAACCTAGAATCTTTTTGATTGTTTAATTATTTATTCTTCTTATAATTTTCGTAATTCTTATTACCACCAGAAAGATTATAGATATAGTTAAACCCTAAGTTACGTATAACATTTTTGTGCAGTATTCCCAGTCACTCCACCATTACAGTAAGTTTACTGTTGGAAAATTGGGATCAAGTTCTTTACATTTCCCACGCAATTCGCCTAGTGGTATATTTATTGCAGTCGCCACTTTTGATACATTATATTGTTTTGGTGGACGTGTATCAATAACTTGAATGGCTTCTCCCTCTTGGGTGTAATTAGCTTATTTTTCTTATCAATAGCTTTTTGCAAAGCCATCCCAGTATACATAGCTGGATCTTTAGTTGTGCTGAATGGTGGTGAGTAGGCAAGATCAAGATGGAATAAGTCTTCTGCTTTTTCCTTAAACGTAAGAGCTGTTACAAAAGACATCAATTCTTTTATCCACTCCTTCTTCAACTACTATTTGTACACCTAAAACCCTTACAATTTTTTCCTTAATAACTATTAATTTCTCCCAAATACTCTGAACTAGCTGGTTTAATATTATGAAGTATTTCAATATCATAGCCTTCTTCTAACGCTTCTAGCTCATTCATACCTGTTTGACTAACAGCTAAATCAAATACACGTAGTATACCTGTGTCTAAAATACCTCTATGTTCTAAAGAGCCACCCGTAAATCATTTTCTTGTCTAACTTTAATGCTCTAACCATCGCTAAAACAATTGGTGTTAAATTATGCCCCATCATTTGCGAAAAACGCTGCAACAATAGCCCCCTAGAATAGCAACGTAAACAAACATCTTCAAGCTGTTACCACCAGCATCTAGCTTCTGCCATATGTAAAGCTGCCCATTCAAAAAATCCAATTTCATCTAAGATTAATGAAATAATAATGAATGCAACAAATGCCATTGTTGCATTCCGTACAATCCCTGTTACGTCAACGAGATCATTAAAATCAACTACACCAACAAGAAGCGCTAATATTGCTCCGCCATTAATGGTGAAGTGAAAGGTACAAGATTTAGAATAATACTTTAGGATTTAGAATAAATATGGTAAAGGCGATGTATAAACTACATACTACGGGCGAAGAAGAATATTATTCAGATTCCTATAAGCATATCGATTTAATCATCGTTGATGAAATTGAACGATTAAAACTGCAAAGTTTAGAACAACTTAGGGATATTTACGATCAAAACAACGTAGCAATGATATTAATTGGAATGCCAGGAATTGAAAAGCGATTAGCTCGTTACCCTCAACTATACTCTATAATTGGTTTTGCTCATGAATTTGACAAACTAAGTAAAGATGAAGCTCATCATATACTGGAGTATAAATGGGAAGAACTTGGACTAAAAATAACTATTAAAATAAGTGAAAAATAAAACTTAAATTTACACATTAATACAAAAAGCTATCCTTAATTTTTATTTAATATGATTTAGCAGTATTTAACCCTTCGACTAAAAGAGAAGAGAAATTGGACTGGTGTAATTAAGAACTCTTCTATCTATTTTTGGTTTAATTGCGTAGATGAAGTTAATATCATAAATAAGGATGAATGGCATTACTAACTTGTTCAAAGTTCTGAAATAGTAAAAATAACTGCCCAGGTAAGTTCCCTTAAACAATAATCACCAAATAATCATATATATTTAATTCCTGTAGCATTTGGTATTTTTTATGAAGATGACCTAGCAAAGGATAAACAATAGTTTTTGGGTTTATCCTTTTTATTTGTTTATTTATGCATGGAGGACTATACTTTATGAAATAAAAAAAGCCCTGAGAAAATATCAGGACTTTAGCTTTATCATCTAGAAGTATAGTTCTAATTTGAAAACTTACTTACTTATCAGAATTCCGATTGATTAGCAAATATTTTTGCACTTTCTGGAAAAATAGATTTTCCTTAATCTCTTGTACCGATAAAAATAGTTTAGCCATATCCATTATCTTTTGTTTCTCAATTAGTATCTTTAAAAATAGATATGGGTATAAGTGCTCAACCAATACTAATTGAACGGATAAAATGGGCGGTTGAAGAATTGAAGAAAGCAAATACAATGCATATAGCAAAGCCAAATATCGTATGCTGTCATTATCAAAATAACGCTAATTTATATGGTGCTTTATATCATTTGTTAACAGAGAATGATAGATTAGAAGGTCGGGTTACAGCATATAATTAAAGATTATATTTTGGTTGGGGAAAAGGTATATTTCAACTAGAAATTCTACTGCAGATCCTTCAAAACCTACAAAAGTGGCTTCGTTTGTCTCCTTACTCATACCAGACATGACAAAACTTAATTCTCCAGAGAGTAAATTACCCCCGTGACGTATCTTGCCGTTCAGAATAATCCCACCACCTACGCCACTCCCCAATACAAGTACAACAGCGTCCTGTTTACCTTTAATGCTACCTAGCCATAGCTCCGCTAAGGCTGCGCATCTTCCATCATTTTCTATTGCTACGTCAATATTGTAATGATCAGCTAACTTTTTCTTTAGATTCACATTGTGCTGAAAAGGAAAGGATCCACCGTTATATATAATTCCTTTTTTTGTATCAACAGCACCAGGGCAGCTAATTGCAATTTCTCTGATATCCTTACTGTAATAGTCATCAATTACATGAAATAATTTTCGGTCGAATTCTTCTATATTTTTACGTGAAATAGGACAGCTATCACTTTTGTAAGCTTTTAAGTGGTTATAACGCTCCCAAATAGGATGTTTAAATAATCCATTTATTGATATAGAAGTTAGATATGGAAATAATGTAGATGTGTATGGAACAGCTATTAAAGAAATTAGAATCATACTATTATTTATAAGTGGCATACTTTATCTATTTGGTATTTACTATTTAATTACAGGAATTAAGAGGTAACACTATTATGAAATGAATGTGCGATATTTTAGGAGGTATCGCATTTTCTCTTGCACTAAGAGAGTAGAATTCCTTATAGAAGAAACGCTTGTGTCATAAACATGGCATTATTCCTGTAATAATTAACTCAAAAAGGCTGAGTTTGTGAAAAAATGCACTTAAAGAAACAGGGGCGATCGTTTAACAACATATAGCAATATAAAAGATTTTTCAGTGCAATTTAACGCCTAAACTAAATGAAAAATAACTCCTAAATTGACAGTCCGTTGTTTTGGTGTCAATTCTTTTAAGTTACGACTCATACAAAAAAAGAAACATCTTCTATAATATTAAATGCTTCTACTTTTTTTATAAACTTTCATTTCTTTTCTTCTATACATTGCGAAAATAACTCTTGTACTAGTTCTAATCTTCGATTCCCTAAAAAGATTATTTGTGATAAAAATGCAAATGAAACAAATACTAAAAAAATAAAATCTATATATCCAAAGCTACTAAAAATATTTAACATCTCTACATAATCCATAGTAGAAATATAAAAGCACCTTAAGTATCATACTTTGACTCAACTTAGGGTGCCTTAGTGTATAGTACTATTCAATATTATAGTAAGAAAAAACAGCTTTTTTGACTTTTTTGCCCAAGTAAGAAGAACACTCAGGGGAAAATAACTTTTTTATTAAACCTTCAAACTTACCTTTACTAATGATACCATGTTCAAATGCACAACATAATATTCCAATGGTTCCTGTACATTCAACATTATATTCGTTACAGATACTTATAACTCTTTTTTCATTTGATGTGCAGTAGATCATCTTTTCCCTTGCAATTGCGATACATTCTGCATCATAGTCAGAAAGAGCAGGCTTGTCCTTTAAAATTTTACTCAAAAACTCGTACGATTCAACCTTTTCTATGGCAGTTGGTTGATATTCTAACCATTCAATATTCGATTGAATAGTTTCGAGAATAGCCTCACGTTCTAAAATACTTTGTGGTATATAGACTTTTACAAATACTTGATTAATTAAGGATATACATTGAAGCTCTGTAAAATCATTCAGAATGTTATTATCCAGCACTCCTACTTTTCCCATAAGATTTTTAATCTTCTGTGTATTGATCTCCATAGTCCTCTTCTTCAGCCCATGCTTTAACGAGCAGGCGTGCCTCCTTGTCATTTAATGATAACAACTCGGCAACCTTATTTGTAGTCACCTTATCCTCCAAGTACAATCTACGAAGAATGGATTTTAACTTCTTATTTTTTTCTATTGGTTCTATTGGTTGAGGCTCTTTATGGTCAAATCCTGAATTTTTGAGTTTGTTAAATAGGGCACCAAATGTTTTTTGCTCTATATAACCTTCCTCTTTTAATGCCATTAATAATGATTTTGCACTTACACCGAATTCCTTTTTCACTTCAAAAACACTATTAAAGTTAGATATAAAACCTCTAAACAGTCTTTTATAACCTCTTAATTTATGTCTAGGAATCAAGAAATAACCCGCAAATTTATCAACAATTTTTTCATTAATATTATTACGCGTTTTACTATAAGTTAACTCTCCTGGTTCTCTATCATAATCCTCTCGATGAAATATCAGATGCCCAAGTTCATGTATGACACTAAATATCTTTCTTTCCTCAGGAATATTAGGGCTATCATTTATTATAATAAAGGCACCCTTATCTTCTGAATAGGCAGATAATCCAAATATTTTTTCGTTATCTAACTGTAAAGCTAAAACATTTATATTATTTTTTTCTAAAATTGAGTAAATATCGTAATCAAGAATTTCTTCTACTCCAAATGCCATTCTTTGTTTTTCAGCTATTTCTCTTATAATTTCAAGATCATCATCAGTAAGTTTATTTTCTTTTAAATGTAACTTATATGCTTGAGGTAAAAAAGCTACATTATTTTCTCCAGCCAACTCTAAGATTCGGATGTATTCATTTAGAAAATTGTTAAGAGAAAGGGCTAAATCATCTTCAAAGTTTTCTTGAGGATTATCTGCTCTAAACATAAAGGACATGGATGAATCCTCATCAGATTCTAAAAACCATTTAAATGGTAAGTTAAACTTAGTAGCTAATCTGAATAGTCTTGCACTATCGATTACCTGATCCCCAGATAAATATTTAGCAATCGTAACTCTAGTCACCCCAATAATGTTACCGATGTCCTCATTAGTTAATCCTTTAGATTGCTTTAATCTTTCTATGTTTTGTCCAATCACCTTTGCAATGTTTTCCATCTACACACCTCCTCTTAATTTAACTTGAATGTTAAAAATAATTTACCCTAAACAGATTATATTATACATTGAGTGTAAAGAAAAGTTTCTTTTTTGCTTGACCATATAAAAAAAAACAACTATATTAATAATTGTAGATAGTTGTTTTTTCGCATAGACCAATAAAACCAATCAAAACTGATACTGCAATATCAGATAATAGGTTTGTCTACGTTCCATATTAATTTCAATCCAATACATTATATAAGAAAATTTCTAGAAAGGCAATGTAATTTGTCTTATTAGAAATGAATATATAAGGAATATAGACTTATCTTTTGATTCGGTAAGGAAGGAGAATTAATCAAATAGGTCTTAATGCGGGAATACCTCCATCTAACAAAACTATTGGAGGCAAAAATAATGAATATTATTTACTTGCAAGAAATGACAGCAACAATTCAAAGATTATCCCGTTATAATGGAGGTAAATCAGACCGGGTTAAGGTTCAAACTCTTCTTGAAACAGTTGAACCAATTTCCGAAGGTCAATTCTGGTATATTCCTTCTGGATCTACTGTTCCACCACATGTTTTAGAATTTCTTCGTAAAGATGCAGAATCAAAAGGTGAAGTATTCCAGCTGCCAATGATTCCACTTAAGGCAGATATCCTTGAAAGCACTGAAGATATACAAGAACAAGCAATTGCTGGAAATCTTCGAGAAGTATTAGACGATGCAAATAAAAACATTCTTGTTTCTATCATGAATCGAACTGAGCTCACAAAATTACCTGGACAATCCAAAGAAGGTCATTTTGTCTACGAAGTTAATTATGAACATAATATCTATGAAATTCCTGGTCAACCAAACCACTATGAATTTGTAACACAGCTTCCGTTTTCAGGATTACAGTTAGATCCAAGTGGAGGTAGAGTCGAACTAGTAGTAGTGCTTCCTACTGGAGCTGTAGTTGATGCTAACTTGACTAAGGGTATTGATGAACATAATGCTGAACTGCAAGAATACATTACTTCTATTCCTGCTACAAATAAAAATGTTGTTTCTTTTGAATATAGATTAGATCCAACTTTCACTGTACATTATTCATATAATGATTAATAATATGCAAGGGACTTACTAGTCCCTTGTTTTTTTGTTCTCTACGCCCTATAATTCTTAAACTAAAGAAGTGTAATTATTCACAAATTTATTTGAATGATGAGCCTCCGAGTAGATTTTTTGTCCCTTTTAGCTGGCGGGCTCAGGACACATTTATCTTATCAAGAGGTCTTTTTTCTTTCAAATCTCATTTTCAGTTAATATAGGAATGCTGCCACGTTAGTCATTTAAATATATAACCTTCAAAGAGCACTTGCTAATCTGAAAATCTGTGAAAGTCACCCATATAGATAACCAAATTATACCGTCAGAATAATATAAAAACCGAGATGTCATTAGTTAGACATCTCGGTTTTTTTAACCTTTTATTCGCAATAACCGTAATGCATTTAAAATAACGATTAAAGCTGCTCCTGTATCACTTAATACTGCCATCCAAAGTGTTAACCACCCTGGGAAAATCAATACTAAAGCAATAACTTTTATGAGGATAGAGAACCAAATGTTTTGCTTTATAATGCTTAAAGCTTTTTTACTTAATTTAATGGTATGTGGCAGTTTCTCTAAATTATCTGCCATTAACACAATATCTGCTGTTTCCATGGCAGTATCTGTACCAGCCCCACCCATTGCGATTCCTAAATCAGCCGTTGCCAATGCTGGCGCATCATTTATTCCGTCACCAACCATTGCTACTTTGTATCCTTCTTCTTGCAATTTCTTTACCGCATCGACTTTATCTTCTGGAAGTAAATTAGCAAAATATCGATTTACATTCGCCTTAGAAGCAATCAATTTAGCTGTTCCTTCATTATCTCCTGTTAACATAACCGTTTGCTTGATACCATTAGATAATAGTGATTTTAGCGCAACGGCAGAGTTTTCACGTATAGTATCAGCAACCGAAATAACTCCCAGAATATCGGTTTTTGTCCCTATGATAACTACTGTCTTCCCATTATTTTGCACTTCATTTACATACGCTTCAACCGTACCTAATGGGATACTCATTTCTTTAAACAGTTTCAGGTTTCCTGCATAGTATATTTCTCCAGTGATGGTAGCTTGCACACCTTTTCCTACAATGTTTTTGTATTCTGCTCCATCTTTAGCTGGCTTCCCTAGTTCTCTTACATGATCTACAATTGCTTTAGCAATAGGATGAGTAGAATATTCTTCCAAAGTAAGAGCTATGGATAGCAATTCTTCTTCAGAACCATTAAAGGTTTTAATGTCTGATACTTTTGGTTTCCCTTCTGTCAGCGTACCCGTTTTATCAAAAGCAATTGCATTGATGGCCCCAGCAGCTTCTAAGAAAGTTCCACCTTTTATTAGGACACCATTTCTAGCAGCATTGCCGATAGCAGACACAATCGCAACAGGAGTGGAGATAACTAGCGCACATGGACAAGCAACCACTAATAACTCAAGCCCTTTATAGAACCATTCTCCCCATGTTCCCAATCCTATCAATGGAGGAATAACAATAACTGCCAAAGCAGCTATAAATACGATAGGTGTGTAGATACTTGCAAATTTGTCCACAAATGCTTCTGTTGGTGCTTTTTGTTCTTGTGCTTCTTCTACTAAATGAATGATTTTAGAGATAGTAGTATCTTCTACCAACTTCGTTACTTTTATTTCTAATAAACCATGTTCATTTATTGTACCAGCGTATACAGAATCACCTATAGCTTTATCTACTGGTATAGATTCTCCTGTTATAGGTGCTTGGTTTACACTGGATTCACCTTGAACAACATCGCCATCCAAAGCAATTCGGTCACCAGGTTTTACCACGATAGTAGTACCAACTGAAATCTCCTCAACTGGCTTTTTGATTAAGTCATTTCCAATCTTAACCCAAGCCTCCGATGGAGATAAATCCATTAAACTTCGAATAGAATTTCTAGTTCTTTCAATGGACTTTGTTTGCAGGTAATTTCCGATGGCGAACAACCATACTACTGTGGCACCTTCCAACCATTCTCCAATTAAAGCAGCTCCAATTGCGGCCGCAGACATTAGCACGTTCATATCAAGGGATCGGCTCTTAATGGCATAAAAGGCACTTTTCACTGGTTTATACCCACTAATTACGATAGCACCAGCATATAAAATAGTGGATACAATCATCGGAACAGATATATAAGATAGTAAAAAACCTATGACTATAAGAAGACCTGAAGAAATAATAATCCAGTTTTCTTTTTTACTTTTCGGTTGTTCCACCGATGATTTCTTATTTAATTTCAAACTAGCACTGTACCCAATTTTACCTACTTCTGAGATTATTTCGTCTACACTATTGGTATGTTCTATTTTCATTTTTCCTGTAGAGAAATTAACACTTACTTCTTTAACGGAAGGGTTTTTTTGAAAGTGGTTTTCAATACTTTTTGCACAGCTGCCACAGTCCATTCCCACGATATCATAAGTTCGTAAATTTTTGTTTTGTTGCAGCACTTCAGCCGAATATCCAAGTTTCTTTATTTCCTTTTCAATAGAAATGAATGAAGAAGAATTAGCTGCGTGTACTTGCATTTTTGCCGTACTATAGTTTACTTTTACTGTCTCGATACCTGGTAATGATCCTAATCCTTTTTCAATGGTCTTGGCACAAGCAGGGCAATCCATCCCAGTAATAAGGAAATCTTGCCTTTCTCCAGCATTAGTTTCCATTATATTTTCTTCGACTTCAATTGTAGTACTACAACAAGAGCTAGCCTTTTCTTCAGACTTACTAACTTGAGAAGCACAGCAATCACTTACTTTTTCAGCTGACTCCTTACTGCAACATGAGTCCTTCTCCGGCTCTTTAGTACTGTTACAGCAGCTACTTGCCACCGGTATCACATTAAATAGCTCAGATGTATTCGATGGTTGCTTTTTATTGGTCGAACAGCAACTTGAGCTTATTTCTTTCATTTCTTCTTTCGAGGAACTTGAACTGCAACATGTACTTTCGTCTGTCTCTTTGGAATTACTGCAACAGTTGCTTTCAACTAAAATCACTTCAGAACTTTCTTCTGTAATTTTCGTTTCGTTAGAACAACAATTTGTTGTGGTAACTAGTTTATTATCTTTATTTTCATTGTTTGAACTACAGCATTTTTCAGGCACTATTATTCACCTCACTCCATATGATTTTCACAACAAATAACGTCATTCTGAACATCATTTAGAACTACATCAAACATATCTAATAAATCACGAATATATTGGTTTCTCAGACTATAAAAGCAATATTTGCCTTCATTTCTTCCAACGATAATGCCACAACCCTTTAAACAGGCTAAATGTTGAGAAATATTCGATTGATTTCCTTTTATCTGCTCGACAATTTGTGATACAGTTTTCTCCTCATTTTTCAGACATTCTAGAATCTGAATTCGAGTTTTATTCGAAAAACCATGAATTAGTTTGACCTTCATATCCAAAGTGCTATTTTGCATAATTACCCCCTCGTATTAGTTGTTTCTAATATGTCTAATGCCATCATATTAACTTTTACTAATATGTGTGTCAATAAATTACTGTTTTTTAATGTGAGAAATAAATTCTTAAATAAAACTAGCCAATTAAAAAAGTCTGGAGATGTCTCTATCTCCAGACCACACTTTATTTTATGAAACAATATACATTAACGATAAATAAATACTTACTAAAGAGAGAATTCCCAAAACGAGTGACAAATACGAACTTTTTTTCTTAAAGTAAAATACAACTGTTAGTATTAAAAATACAAGGGTTAACAATAAAAATAGAATACTTATTAAGCTAATACCTACTTGTAAGTTTACTCCTAACTCAACTTCCCCTTGATGGAAGACTTTAAAGATTGGTGATACAGACTCTTCTGTTATGGCTGTTTCTTTCGGTGGAGATTGTTGACTTAATGCTGATGTAGCTGTAAAAACAAATAAAATTATTATACTTTCAATCCTAGCCCATGGTTTAGGATTAAAGTTTTCTTCTTTATTAAGTCTTCTTTTAATAAAAAAACCATTAATAAATGCATACACCAGTAAAGGGATAATTAAAATATGCTTTATTAGTAATGATTGACCATATGGAATCATCCAGGAATTATAGTAATTATTAAAGTCGATATCAAATGTCATTAGAACAATACCGCTAATTGCTGTAATAACTAAGCAAGAAATAGCTACTGGTGTAAACCATTTTAAAAACGGCAACCAATTTGACTCATCTTTGGAAAACCAACTAATTATAAATAGGATACCAACCCAAACACTTACAGCAGTCAGATGTGTACTATCACTCAAAAATCCCTTAACAGGATTCAATGAACTCGCATGACTTGACCAACCTACTGCGCTAATTAAGATTAAGGTAAATAAAATACCAACAATGTTTTGTATTGTTTTCCGGTTGTTAAAAAAAACTAGAAACGGAACAAATGTTAGAGAAACAACAAAAGTGAATAACCAAGACTTTCCGATTTGAAATGTAAGCAGAACTGAATTTACCGCGTCAGTAAATCCAAGTAGTGAATTAAGATGCAAGATAAGTGGTAATACCGGAATAAATGAAAATATTACTATTCCCCCAAGAGAGATTAGTAATATTTTTCTAGGCAAATATATTAATGGCTTATAGTTATTAGGGACAAGATTCAAAAGAAAGCTTCCCATAATAATTGAGTAGCAAATATATAATAAAGCTTGAGTAACTGTGATTATGATAAACATTATACCGATTTATTTTTCCTTGTTACTATATATGCTGCAACTATAATAATTACTATTATCCCTACTAATATTAAAATTGCAGGAATTAATACAGTAGAAGGATCGGAATTTGCTTTCTCATATGCAGCATGTTCCTCTGGAGACATAGTTGAATGATCTATTTCCTCTGTATCCTTTTTCGTGTCATCTTTAGTTGTTTCTTCTTCTTTAGCATCTTGTTGTGTTGTTGCTTTCTCATCTGTTTCGGCTTTCAACTGATCCTCTTCTTCTCCCACAGGAGCATCAACTGTAAAAGTAAACTCTCCCTCAATAATATGACCATCTACTCCAATAATTTGCCATTGGATATCATAATTATCATTTTCTAATGGAGAAGTAAACTCCCCGATAAGTTGGTTATCCGTTTTTTCAATATTTTGCACTTGTATCACTTTGTTTTCCGAATTTATTAGTGTAAATGTACTTCCCTGTTCAATTTTAGTTTCAAATGTTAGTGTGATTTTTTGCAATTCTTCCTTTACTATCTCCTCATTCCCAGGTGATGAACTTTCCAACCCAGTATGAGCAAATGCATTATTTGTCCATACAAAAAAGAAACTAATAAAAAATATATACAAACCCTTTTTCATTTTTTCCCCTCTTTTTCTCTAGTCATTATATTAACAACATCGTTATAATGATAACATGATTCTAATTATTATAATTGTGACAATTTAGTGAATAAGTATTAATTTATACTAATACTTGTTGAGGTATATGTTTCAATTATAAGTTTAATGAAATTGCCTGACTCCCCATTTGTTCCCAAGCCTTTATAAATGGTTGTATAGGTACCTGTTTATTTTTCTTACCATCAATTGGATCATTGAAATAGATATTAGCTTCATCATAACCTGTTATTAAAACAGAGTGTAATCTATAAGTGATATTAATTTCGCCTGATGGAGTATTCCATTTTTCAAATGAAGATGACGGCAAATAATCATAGCTTGCATTTGTTATAATCCAGATAGGTCTATTATTAGAGAGATATCTTTTTAAGTCCTCTAAATTACTTCCGGTCAAATTTACTATTTTCCCTGGAAGATATTCTTCAGCTAAATCCAGAATAGGTTTATGATATACACCATACCCAGGATTATTAAAAGAATACATATCACCTATAAATCCATCATTTGGATTTCCCCAGAATATCTTTCCATTTCTCTTAGTTAATGGAGTTTTATCCTTTTTTACTTTTTTAGCTAAGTCCATTTTATTAACCTTAATATCGTAATATTGGAAAAACATTGCTAAACTAGTTACTTCACATCCTCTTGGTAGTTCAGGAAATTGTTTAATTATAGGTGCATCAAGAATTATGTTTTTTTTGACTTTTCCTCTATTTTCATCCTTTTCATTCCATTCTTTGTTTATTTCCTGTGCTGGTTTTTTCTCTATTCCCTCCTTCTTTTCACTGCTTGTAATGTCAACTTCCTTTTGTAAAAAAGACTCCACTTGCTTGCTATTATAAGTAAACAAGCTTATTAAGATTAAGAAATAAAAGGCAATTAAAGAAGGAATCATAGTTCTAATACTTTTTGAAATAAAAATGATTATTAAGGTAATTAATACTAAGCCCACAAGTACAATAACAATATTTTGCATATCGACTTCTCCTAATTAATTTTACAGGTGAAATTCAACATCAGTATATATCCATAAAAGTAAATTGCAAAAAACAGCATCATTATCAGCTTAGTTACTAAATAATGATGCTGTTTTAGCTAATTATTAGGATTAAGAAAAAGGATCGTCATTTGTTACTTTTAGTATTCTCATAGCATTCAATACTGCGATAAGTGTAACTCCTACATCAGAAAATACGGCTTCCCACATTGTTGCAATACCAAAAGCCCCTAACAATAGAAAGATTGCCTTTACTCCTAATGCGAAAATAATGTTTTGCCATACAATACGTCTAGTCCGCTTAGCAAGTGAGATTGCCGTGGCTATTTTAGAAGGTTCATCTGTCATAATAACAATATCAGCCGCTTCAATTGCTGCATCTGAACCTAACCCCCCCATAGCCATTCCTACATCTGCTCTAGCTAATACTGGAGTATCATTAATACCGTCTCCAACAAACAAAATTTTGTCTTTAGCATTCTTAGAAGCATCTAATTTCTCTATTTCTTCTACTTTATTTTGAGGAAGTAACTCTGCATGAACCTCATCTATTTCAAGCAGTTCTCCTACCCTTTTCCCAACCACTTTAGAATCCCCTGTTAACATAACGGTCTTCTTGATGCCTAT
Source organism: Niallia sp. Man26 (assembly GCF_022049065.2). Taxonomy (NCBI): domain Bacteria; kingdom Bacillati; phylum Bacillota; class Bacilli; order Caryophanales; family Bacillaceae; genus Niallia; species Niallia sp. Man26. The sequence continues at coordinate 169,190 of NZ_CP095746.1, read as the reverse complement.
TCTTTTTAGTGTTTGTATCGCGCTATAGGAGTCCGCTTTTATTTGGTCTGAAATTGCAATGGAACCTACGAATTGTTTATCGTATGCAACATAAACAATCGTACCAATTTCGTTATTCCTGTAAAAATCAACCTTTTCTTTTTGCATAAGTTTATCGTTTCCAGCTAGTATTTCTTTTCCGTCCACTACTACAGAAATACCATGACCAGCTATTTCATTATAGTCTTGAATTAATTCTTCCTTTATCTTATCTCCAAAGGCCTTTCTAATTGAGTCAGCAATTGGATGATTGGAGTGTGTTTCAGCGTAAGCAGCAAACTTAATTATTTCTTCCTCTGAGTATCCATTAACAGGATAAACCGAGTCTACTTCAAATACACCTTTTGTAAGGGTTCCTGTTTTATCAAATACGACATACTTAACATCATTAAGTGCTTCCAAATAGTTACTACCTTTTACTAATATTCCTTTTTTAGAGGCTGCTCCAATTCCACCGAAAAAGCCTAAAGGAATAGAAACAACTAAAGCACAAGGACAGGAAATAACTAAAAAGATAAGGGCTCTATATACCCAGTCTGAGAAGGTAGCTCCACTAAAAAGTAAGGGTGGAACAATAGCTAACAGTAATGCAATAATTACAACAACTGGTGTATAGTAACGAGCGAATTTAGTGATAAAGTTCTCCGTTTTAGCTTTTCTATTGCTAGCATTTTGTACTAATTCTAAAATTTTAGAAACAGTTGATTCTCCAAATTCTTTTTTTACTTCTACCGTCAGAAGACCATTTTTGTTAATAAAACCACTTAATATATCACTTCCCACAGTTACATCACGTGGCACTGATTCCCCTGTTAATGCAGATGTGTCAACGCTCGAAGTTCCTTCTAATATAACACCATCTAATGGAACCTTTTCTCCAGGTTTAATTACAATAATATCGCCAATTTCAACATCTTCGGGTGATACTTTTTTGACATCTAATCCAACTTGAAGATTGGCAAAGTCTGGTCGAATATCCATTAAACTGCTGATTGATTTTCTAGAACGATTAACTGCAATTGATTGGAATAGCTCACCGACCTGATAAAATAGCATTACGGCTACACCTTCTGGATACTCCTGAATAGCAAAAGCACCGATTGTAGCAATAGCCATAAGGAAATGCTCATCGAAGACTTGCCCTCTTGTTATATTTTTTATTGCTCTTAATACAATATCGCCACCAACTATAACATAAGCAAGTAAGAACACCATCAATTCGGTCATTCCTGTTATTGGCGCAAAAATCCCTAAACCAAAAATTAGTCCACCTAAGAATAAACGACTAATCATTTTTTTGATATCATTACTTCCATGCTCATGGGAATGGGAATGGCCATGATTATGGTCATTTGCATCATTGTGGGAATGGTCATGATTATGGCTATGAGCATGACCATGGCTTATGAGTTTAGTATTCCTTCTCCCACTTTGTTTTTCAACTAACTTAACATGTGGCTCTAAACGATTAATTGTTTTCTTTGTATTTAATAATATACTTTCTTCTTCGTTACTTTCGTATCGCAAGGATATTGTCTGTGTAGCAAAATTCACATTACAATCCTTTACACCATTTATAGACGAAACTCCTCTTTCAATTTTCATTGCACAGTTAGCACAGTCAAGACCCTCTAATAAAAATTCCTTTTTTAACTGTTGTCTGACTTCTTCCATAAATACTCTTTCCCCTTTCTACAAGCGTTCAAAAACTTATATATGACCAAATATTCATATAACCATATATGTATTATATACTATCCAAAACAAGTGTCAATGGTTATCAACTTTTAAGAATAAAAAAGGATGGTATACACTCCACCATCCTTTTACCCCATATTCTTTCTAAATAATCTTCTTATTAATGGTGTTGTGCATGATCAATCATTTGTTCTAATACACCCATTACATGCGCATCATCACACGAATAAATCATAGTAGTTCCTTCTCTTTTATATTTAACAAGCCTCAAATTTTTCAGAAAACTTAATTGATGAGAAACAGTTGATTGTAACATCTCCAACCTTTCTGCTATTTCATTTACAGAGTGCGGTCTTTCTGCTAACAAATGCAATATTTTTATCCGTGTTGGTTCAGAAAGAGCCTTAAACGTTTGAGACACTATAAATAATGTTTCCTCATCCAGTTGATTTATATATTGTTTTGTCTTCCCCTCATTTTTTTCATGTAAAGATCCCATTATGTAATCCCCTTATTTAGTTCTAATTTCTCTATTATAGCATAAATATATAATTCCCCTTTTTTATTTACTAAAAAAAGCAACTGTTTACTATAATTCTAATGGGATATATTACACATTAATCTAAACTACTTTACCTTCCCGTATTTAAATATTATTTGTGGTATACAGAAAATTATTTTTTTAAAGCTAAAAGTCTTAATGCATTAAAAACAACAAGTATTGTGGATCCCTCATGTATTAAAACAGCTAACCCAATTCCAGTAAAACCAAATAAAGTTGCAGGTATCAGGAAAGCAGTAACGCCTAAACTTATCCATAAATTTTGCTTTATTATGGATTTACTTTTCCTACTTAGATTTATTGCGAAAGGTAAATCATTTAAATTATCTGCCATCAAGGCGATATCTGCTGTTTCTAACGCAACATCTGACCCTGCAGCACCCATTGCAATACCAACAGAACTTTTTGCCATAGCAGGAGCATCATTAACACCATCCCCTACCATAGCAACCTTCTTTTCAGTTTCTTTAAGATCATTTATTGCTTTAACCTTATCTTCAGGTAGTAGTCCTCCCCAAGCCTCTTTAATTCCGATTAATTTCGCAATACTATCCGCTACTCGTTGATTATCACCTGTAATCATTATCATTCGTTTTATTCCGTACTTCCGCAAACTTTTAATAACAGATTCAGCCTCTTCTTTTGGAGTATCCATCAGTCCAATAATACCCAGAAACATTTCTTCTTTTTTTACTATCATCGCAGTATTTCCATTTGACTCCAATTCATTTAAACTGTTTGATAAATCATCGGGTAAACTAATGGAGAGGTGCTCCTCAAATAAACTTCTGTTTCCAATATAAATGGTTTCATTATTTAACTGTGCCGTAACACCTCTTCCCGTAACGGCTTTTAAACTATCTGCTTCTTCTATTGGTCTATTTCCGAGTTTCTCTACTCCACCTTTTACTATGGCGGCTGCTAGTGGATGATCACTTAATTTCTCTACCGCAATAGTAGTTAATAATAACTCTTCCTCACTAACATTATTAACAGTTACGATTTTATTTAGTTTTGGTTTACCCTCCGTCAATGTTCCTGTTTTATCAAAGGCTATTGCTTTTAATTCTCCTAAATTTTCAAGAGGTAACCCACCTTTTATTAATACACCTCCACGAGCAGCTCTTGCTACTCCACTTAATACAGCACTTGGCGTAGAAATAGCTAATGCGCAAGGGCTTGCTGCAACCAAAACTGCCATTGCCCGATAAAAGCTTTCACTAAATGTTTCATCTAAAACAAGAAAAGCAAAAAGAAGTAAAAACACCAATATAAGTATAGCTGGGACAAAATACTTCTCAAAACGATCAGTAAATAATTGAGTAGGCGATTTCTGTGATTCCGTTTCTTTCACTAATTTTATTAAACGACTTAAAGTCGAATCGTTAGCCTCTTTTAATACCTTAACTTCTAAAGTATCAGTACCATTAATGGTTCCAGAAAACACTCTACTTTCAGAAGGTAGATTTTTCTCCGATATATTATCTGGATTACTTATAGGAATTTTATCAACAGGCATGCTCTCACCCGTTATTGGAGCTTGATTAACACTACTCTTACCTTTCACGACCACTCCATCAGCTGATATTTTGCTATTAGGCTTTACAATTACGATATCTCCGATTGTCAAATCCTCGATAGGCACTTCTTTTTGATCTTTTCCAATTCTGACAATAGCTGTTCTAGGGGCAATATCAGCAAGGGCAGATATTGAATTACGCGCTCTATTCATCGCAAAATGTTCTAGTGCATGTCCTGCACTAAACAAAAACAGTAACAATGCACCTTCAGCCCACTCACCTAGAAAAGCTGCCCCAATTGCTGCCAAGATCATTAGAAAGTCTATTTCAAATTTTCCTTTTTTTATAGATGAAATAGCTTCTTTAAGCGTAAAAAATCCGCCAAAAAAATACGCTATAACATACAAAGTAATGGATATTAAACTGACATTATCTTTCGTTATACTTATCAGATAACCAATTCCTAATAAGGCACCACATAGTAATGAAAAAATAAGTTCTGTATTACCTCCAAAGATTCCTCCGTGATGGTGATTATTTTCATGGTTTTCTCCTTTATGAATTGAATCTTTCTGCTTTTTATTCTCCAAACTAATTACCTCCATTGGCTGGTTCGTTATTCAGTGTAGTATTTCCTTAAATATGAGATATTGAAACAATTTCTTTAAAATATAATAGGCTTTATTAAGTGAATACTCGTTTCATTTATCCTAAGTGGTTAGAAAATAAAATAATAATCAATAAAAATCCAATATAAATTTAACTTATCCTAATTTTATGAGAAAAAACTCTGTTCAATATTTTAATCAGAGTTTTTTCTCAGTGTATTCATTGCTTTATATTACTGTGGTTCTCTAATTTCAACTGGTTCTTTCAACTCAAATGGATTATTTATTTCAATGAATGGTTCGTTTGATTCTTTAATTCCTAAATTATTTAACAGACTTATATCATCTGGATTTCCCATATTATTTATTACACCTAAAAACTTATTTTTATTAAACATATTTTTTCACCTCCCAAATCTATTTTTATCTAAACTAAACTTTAATATGAATGATATTTTTTGAAATTTTCTCCAACCATACAAAGTTCATTTTATTATTATAAACCTGAATACATTATTCATTTGCGGAGATAATATTTTTGAAAAGTAGATATGAGGAGGGGGAAAAAATGAGAGCACAAATTCTATCTACCCCACATTTAATTTTAATTATTATAGGAATAATTGGTGGTACACTTGCTAGGGTACTTATTTTAAGAGAGGACTATAGACAATATCCCACCTATCCAAATGGGGTTCTTAGCCAAATTGCACTTGGTTTTGTTGCATCAACATTAGGGGCAACTTTCATCCCTGCAATAATGACAAATAACGTTACAGCTGCTACTTTTTTAGCTTTGGCAATAACTCAATTTCAGGGTGTTAGAAAGTTAGAACAAGACAGCCTAAAATCCTTAGAAGAAACCGAATACACAAAACGCGGAAGTGCTTATATCGATGGTATTTCGAAGACCTACGAGGCGAGAAATTATATAGCTTTATTTGTTGCATTAACAATAAGTGTCATAGCTGAGTCACTCGAAACAATGCCAGTGTTCATCCGTATAAGCTTGGGAATATTAGGGGGAATTTTAATCTTTTTAATCTTAGTCCGTTTCTCAAAAGGGAAAACTATATCTGATTTTGCAGTAGTAAACCAAGCAAAGATAATTATAAAAAATAACGAGCTTTATGCAGATGATATGTTTATTTCTAATCGTATAGGTAGTATTCGTGGGCAAGAGATGATACTTCAAGAGGGGATAGCTGTTATTTTAAGCCCTAAACAAGAACACTATAGAATCTTCCTTGATAATTTTGGCCAAAGACAAGCTATTTTATTTGAAATCACCAGAACTCTTGGCTTAAAAAGGTACCATTTTACCAGAAAAGATTATTCTAACGGGAGAATTGCTTTTGTAATCGTACCTATAATTCATAATATTGATAATATGATTTCTTCTATTCTTCGCACCCCTGTTCTTGAAACAGTCCAAAAGAATCATAAATATTTACAAAAAAGGAGAAATAATTGTGGAAGACATTAAAATTTTTGCCGTTATTGGAAGCAGTAGTCATACAAATGAAACAATTAACTCTGGAAATGCACTTTTCATTCAGGCAAAAGAAGAGAAAGAACAGCAATCGTTAGTAAGGGAAGTAGCCCTAGCTGTTAGAGGGGATACAGTAAAATTAAGTAATGGTTTATATCTTGTTATAACTGCTGATCGCTAATTTTAGGAGTTAAGTGCTTTCGACTGAGATATCTTGGAATTATAATATGAAGATTTTACTTTGTCCTTTTTTCCTAATTTTATAGGTACTAAAACATTCTTTGGATTGTCAACATTAAATCAAACAGCTTTTTTAAGGGACGATTGTTTGTAGTCAATGGGGCTTACATAACCTAGTGTTCCATGGATTCGAAGCTTGTTATAACAGTTAACATAGTCACTGAATTCTAGCGTTAAATATTCTAAACTATCAAATTTCATTTGGCTAATAAACTCTGTTTTAATGATTTTAAATGTAGCTTCCGCTACAGCGTTATCATATGGACAGCCTTTCATGCTTAAAGAGCGACCAATCTGGAAGGCCGCTAACGTTTGGTCGATGAGCTGGTTTTTAAACTCGCTACCACGGTCGGTGTGGAACAGCTGGATATCCCGCAGATCACCTTGAATAGAAGAAAAAGCTCGTGCGACAAGGCTCGCATCTTTGTTGGTTCCTGTACTGAAACCAATGATTTCTCGATTAAAAAGATCGACAAAGATACATACGTAATGCCATTTATTTTTGACTTTAACGTATGTTAAATCACTGACCACTACTTTTTTTACTTCTGTCTGCTGAAACTTACGTTTCAATTCGTTTGCCTGAGCCGACTCATTACAGGGAGTTTTCTGTGGCTTGAACTGTGCTACTGTATAGGAGGAAACTAGCCCTTGCTCCTCCATGATACGGCCAATTCGTCTTCTAGAAACTGTAAATCCACGCTTGTAAAGCTCGACTTTAATCTTACGCGTGCCATAGGTGTTGCGATTTTGTTTAAAAATTTCTATAACAGTGCCTGTTACGTCGTCTTCTGACTGACGTTCTTTGGCCTCATAATAAATAATACGTACTACGTGAGATTTGTAGGACGCTGCACATTGCTGATACCGAGTATTTGTCTTTATTTTGCTTAATGACATTTACTTTCGTCCCATTATCAGCGCGGCTTGCTTTAAAATGTCGTTCTCCATTCTTAGCTGTTTTAGTTCCTTGCGGAGTTCTAAAAGCTCCTGTTGTTCAGAAGAACGATTGTCTTTTTCTTTAAAAGAACCGGAGGTTTCATCCTGGTTGATCCACCGGTCAAGAGATGACGGAGTCAGATCATATTCATCAATAAAGGCTCGTTTCGTTTTTCCATTCTGGTATAGCTGCACCATTTGCTTTTTAAACTCGGGCGTGAAAGTACGGCGTTCTCGTTTTGTCATAGTGGGTTCTCCTCATCTGTTTTAGATCAAGTGTACGTGACCTTAATTTTTCTGTCCAGATAAGTGTAGACGCTCCACTTAAACCTTACCTATTCGATAATGTCTCTTTTAAATTTTCTTAATTAACTTTGCTATAATCTCTAATGTTAGTAGGATAACCCTTTACCCACCTACTATTAGAAAGCATAAATTTCCGCAAACAACCAAGCAAATTTATGCCAAAACAGGTAACAATAAAAAAACTTTGAATATGACCAACGGCTGCATAACTTACCAAATAAAAAAGAAAACTGGACATATTAAACCATGCCCAGCTTAGAATACAATACATAAATTATTTTATCTTTATTAATAATATCCCCAAATTAAAGTTAAAAGTGTTCCAAAAACAGTTACCAAGGCGATAAAAACTCCGTAATAAATATTAATGTATATTACATTTTTATCTTTTGATTCACCTGCATGCATGAAGATTACTAATTGTACAATTGCCTGAATAAAGGCAGTAACTAGTAATATAGTAGATCCAACAGCAAATGACATATCCAAGAAATAAACAGTTAGTGCAATTGCGGTTAATATTAAGGAAGACACAAACCCAATCACATGTTTCTTTGGAAATAATTCACCCATTCTACATCATTCCTTTCAAGAACACAAAACTATAAAGGAAGATCCAAACTACATCGATAAAATGCCAATATAGTGAGAATATAAAAGCTTTATTGGCAGTTCTTTCATTTATCCCATCTCTTATTACCTGCAAAATAATCATTGTTCCCCAAAGAATTCCAAATGCTACGTGAGCTCCATGAGTTCCTAAAAGAGTGAAGAGAATGGCAGTAAATCCGCTAGTTTGCAGAGTAGCACCTTCATGTATATAAACAACAAAATCATAAATTTCGACTCCCAAGAATGCTAAGCCGAGTAATAACGTAAGAGCGAAAAAAGTGACCATTGCTTTCTGCTTTCTTAATCTCATAGCATTTATACCAAGGCCAATGGTAAAACTGCTTGCCAATAACAGTATCGTTTCAATAATCACTGGTAATATCTCGAATATTTCAGCACCTGTTGGTCCAGATCCTGTCCGATCAACGAGAGTAAAGTAGGAGGCAAAAAGTGTTCCAAACAACGCAATTTCAGCTCCTAGAAATATCCAAAAACCAAGTATATTTAACCGATTTTGTTCTGTACTATATTCAAGAGGCAAAGTATGATCTATTTTCATTATTTCGGACCTCCTAACGAATTTTCTATTTTCTCTACTGTTTCCTTAGGAATATATCTTCCGTTATCTTTTTCGTTTGATCTAAATGCTAAACAAATAAAGATAGCTACTGTTGCTATAATTAATAAAATCCAAAGTGCAAATACAAAGGCAAATCCCCAAACAAAGAAGATAAAACCTAGAACAAAAGGCATGCCACTGTTATTTGGCATATGAATTTTATCTACTTTCCCTTTAAATAACTTATAACCCTTTTTCTTTGAATCCCAAAATGCTTCTGTTGAATCAACTGTAGGAGTTATAGCAAAATTGTACTCTGGGACAGGTGATTTAGTTGCCCATTCTAAAGATCTTGCATCCCAAGGGTCGGAAGAAATATTTCTTGGTGCATTCTTGAAGCTGTAAAGAATATTGTAAACTATTAGGACAAACCCAACTAATAGTCCTAAAGCTCCTATAAAGGAGATCATATTCCATATACCAAAACCTGTTGACTCAGAATAGGTATACATTCTTCGTGCCTGACCATCTAATCCTGAAATGAACATTGGGAAGAAAGTGACACAGACGCTTATAGAAATAAACCAGAATGCCCATTTTCCAATTCTTTCGCTTAGCATGTATCCAAACATCTTTGGCCACCAATAAGTCAACCCAGCAAGCATTGCAAAAACAACCCCAGGAATAATTACTAAGTGAAAGTGAGCTACTAGAAACATTGTATTATGGTATTGGTAGTCAGCACTTGCCATTCCAAGCATTACTCCAGTCACTCCACCTATTGTGAAAATAGGGATGAATCCTAGAGAATATAGCATCGGAACCGTAAACTGTATTTTACCCTTCCTTAAGGTAAACAGCCAGTTGAAAATCTTAATACCCGTTGGTACCGCAATAGCCATTGTAGTAACAGAGAAGATACTATTTACTAATGCACCTTGTCCCATAGTAAAGAAATGGTGAACCCATACTAAGAAGGAAAGTACAGAAATTGCAACGATCGATATTACCATTGATTTATATCCATATAAATTTCTCTTAGCGAAGGTTGGAATAATTTCACTGTATATACCGAAAGCCGGCAATATGAGGATGTATACTTCTGGATGCCCCCACACCCAAAATAGGTTAGCCCAAAGCATATCCATCCCACCATCAGTGGTTGTAAAGAAGTTCGTACCAAACAGTCGATCCATTGTTCCCATGATTAATGCAATGGTTAAAATAGGAAAGGCAAATACAATGATTAAGTTTGTAATCAGTGCTGACCAAGTAAACATCGGCATTTTCATAAGAGTCATACCTGGAGCTCTCATTTTTAAGATAGTAGTAACAAAGTTAATACCTGTTATTAATGTACCTATTCCAGAAATTTGTAGTGCAGTCATGTAATAATTCGTACCTACAGATTTACTAAACTCAGTTCCGGCTAATGGGAAGTAAGAAGACCAACCAGAATCTGGTGAACCTCCAACTACGAAAGAAATATTGAATAACATGGCTCCAAAGAAATATAACCAAAAACTAACTGCGTTTAGCCTTGGAAAGGCGACGTCTCTCGCACCGATTTGCAGCGGTACTACAAAGTTCATAAGAGCCATGATAAATGCCATCGCCATAAATATAATCATAACTACACCATGTGTAGTAAAGATTTCATTATATTCCTGAGCATTTAATAAATTATTATCTGGAACCGCTGTTTGCGCCCTCATCATAATGGCATCGGCTCCACCACGGAAAAGCATTAATAATGCTGAGATTAAATATAAAATACCTATTTTTTTATGATCTACAGTTGTTAACCACTCTCGCCATAAATACCCCCACTTTTTTGTATACGTTATAAACACTAATGTCCCTATAACGGTAAGGGCTATTGCAACCATAGAAGCATAGATTGTTGGCCCTGGATTTGGAACAGCAAATCTATCGAAAAAATCCATACGGTAGTACTCCTTTCAGGAAAAAGATTTATTATTAATGGTTCATACCATCCATGTTCGTATCTGACATATTACCTGTCTCATTTGAATCTGCGGAATTCCCTTTTTCTTCATCTTCCGTATTCGCTTTCATATCATGAGGCGGTGGAGAAAAGCCCAAATGAGTTCCATTATAAGTTGACTGACCCAAATGACCAGGTTTTAACAATTCATTAAATTTTTCCTCTGTTAGTTTTTCTGCTGTACTTTTTACTTCTGTTACCCACTCCTTATATTCATCCTCCGGCATTGCCTGAACATTAAAAGTTTGCTGAGCAAATCCTTCTCCAGTGAAATTTGCATTACGACCTGGATATTCACCTGGTACATCTGCAGCTAGATTTAAGGTGTTCAGCATATCAGCCATTGCATATTTCTGGCCACCTAATTGCGGGATCCAAAAGCTAGAGATAGGTCCGTAAGAATATAACTTAAACTGTATTGGTCGGTCTGTAGGAATAAAGAGGTAGTTAACTGTCTCTATATCCTCTTCTGGGTAACTAAAGTGCCACTTCCAATTGGATGACGACGCATAAATAACAAGTGGTTCTTGACTATATCCCTTTGGTATATCTTCCACTTCATAGGTAGATTTGATTGTTATGAAGGATAAAAAAGCAACAATTAGAATAGGTATAGCTGTCCAAATTATTTCTAATTTTATGCTACCTTCAATATGAGGCGGTTCGTAATCCTCTTTTTGTTTGGAAGCCCTGTATTTCCATACCATATAAGAATATAAAGCTAATACAGAAACTACTACGATAGCCATTGTCCATATAGATATCTTAATAATATCGGCAGTTATTCTTCCTTGTGGGCCTTTTGGATCCAAAACCATTAGAGGCTCACACCCTGTTAAAAGAACAAGACTTAATATAGCTGTAAAATAAACAATCTTTTTTGTTTTCATCATCTGTATCCTTTCTTTAAAAAATTTGATTAATAAAGTCTTATCCCCCCTCACACTTAATCACTACATGCACACCTAACCATATTTAAATAAATATATATGTGCAATCATTCATTTAAATCTGATATTTTCACTATCTTTATAATGGTAACATATAAAAATAAATGTAATTGTGACGAAATTAAGAAGTAATATTTTTCCATTTTATTATTTAGTTACCAGATACTTCTGTGTTTTTGCTATTCAATATAAAACAAAATGTATTATAATAATACATGTTCACTTAGACATATTAAGTTAATCGTCAAGTGAGATACAATAGACATAAAAGAGGTGTAAATATGGAAACTAGCTACCTTAATAAATTTAAAAAATTAAATAATATCATGGTTATTTATCTTTTTATGGTATTTTTAATATGGTTAAAGACCTACTTTGTACAAATAACACAATTTAAATTAGGGATTGAAAACCTCTTACAGCAGTTTTTATTATTTTTAAACCCGCTTGGTTCTTCTTTATTATTTTTAGGCATAGCATTGCTATTTAAAGGACGAAAAAAATACTATCTACTATTTGGCTTATATTTCTTTCTATCATTCTTATTGTATGCAAATGTTCTATACTATCGTTTTTTTAATGATTTCATTACCCTGCCAACTTTAACCCAAACTCAAAACTTTGGTGATGTAAGTAGTAGCCTTTTTTCATTATTAAAACCGTATGATTTTCTATTCTTTTTTGATTTTATTATGTTACTAATATTATTTGCAGTAAAATTTATTAAAATCGACAATAGAAACTTAAAAAGAAAGCAGAAACTGGGTTTGTTTGCTATTGGTTTACTCTTGTCTATAGGTAATTTGATTTTAGCGGAGACAGATAGGCCACAATTATTAACAAGAGGATTTGATAGAAATTATATTGTAAAGTATTTAGGTTTATATAACTACACTATTTATGATGGTATACAAAGTACAAGAGCTTCCGCACAAAGGGTATTAGCTTCAAGTGACGAAATAACAGAAGTTGTTAACTTTACTCAAGCAAATTATGCTAAGCCTAACCCAGAATACTTTGGTATTGGTAAAGGAATGAACGTTATATATTTCCACTTAGAGTCCATTCAAAATTTTGTTATAAACTATAGTTTAAACGGCGAAGAGGTTACTCCGTTTTTAAACTCACTAACACAAGATGAAAATACTTTATATTTTAATAACTTCTTCCATCAAACAGCACAAGGAAAAACCTCTGATGCAGAATTTATGATAGAAAATTCACTCTACGGCTTGTCTAGGGGTTCTGCCTTTACAACTAAAAGTGGTAATTCTTACCAAGCTGCACCTGGTATTTTAGGACAACAAGGCTATACTTCTGCCGTTTTCCATGGTAACGCAGGTAGCTTTTGGAACAGAAACGAAATGTATAAGTCTTTAGGTTATACTAATTTTTTTGATGAAAGCTATTATGATGATGTAGACCCTGAACAAATGACCGGTTATGGTATTATGGACAAGCCATTTTTTCAAAAGTCCGTTCCTTTACTTAATTCTCTGAAACAGCCATTTTATGCTAAGTTTATCACTGTTTCCAATCATTATCCTTATACGATGAATCAAGAGGAAACTTCTATAGAGCCTGCTACTACAGAAGATAAATCTGTAGACAACTATTTTCAAACAGCACGTTACGCAGATGAGGCTTTAAATAACTTTTTTGATTACTTAAAGAAAACTGGTTTATATGATAACTCTATTATCATCATGTATGGAGACCATTACGGAATTTCAGAGAATCATAATACAGCAATGGAGAAAGTGATTGGAAAAGAAGTAACTCCCTTTGAATCAGCTGCACTACAGCGTGTTCCTTTATTCATTCGTGTACCCGGCCAAAAAGGTGGAACGATTGAAGAGTATGGTGGACAAATTGACCTGTTGCCAACACTATTACATCTTCTGGGTATTGATACGAAAAAATATATTCAATTTGGGACAGACCTTTTATCTGAAGACCATAATGAACTTGTACCATTTAGAAACGGTGACTTTGTAAGTCCAACCATATCATCAATTGATGAAAAATTTTACAATTCAAAAACGGGAAAGGTAATACAGGATGAGCAAACCATTGAGGCAAAAAGGCTTCTAGATAAGGTCACTACCACCCTTTCTCTTTCCGATAAAGTAGTAAATGGTGATCTTTTAAGATTCTATACTCCTAAAAACTTTAAACCGATAGATCCAAATGATTACTTTTATACAAGAACTGATAATGATAAAGAATAAATTTCATATCCAACAGAAAGAACCTATCTAGTAACTTACTGGATAGGTTCTTCTGTTGGATGAAATATAACTTTGGTATTTGATATTATTAATATGCTTGTTTTAATAATTGGTTTATTGTAATAATTAGTTCTTCGTCGTCATGTCTATAAAAATTCTCTGACCCTTTTCTACACTCAATATATTTTACATTTGTTAAATAGTTTACTTGATTAGATATCATAGAACTAGACATTTTCAGTCTGTCAGAAATCTGATTTATTGTTAACTCTTTTTTATATATCAAAGATAATATTTTTATTCTTGTTGGATTTGTAAGTACTTTACAAAGACGTGAAAGTCCCTTTATATTTTCATCAGATAACAAAGAGTTGATATCTCTTTTCATTTACTTATCCCACCATCTTTCTAAAAAATAAATTAGAATGCATCTATATTCTTAAATGCGCACTCATTCATATATAGAATATATGAATATCCTTGTATTTGTCAAACTTTATACCACCAAATTTATTAGTAGGATTATTATAGGTTCCTTAGTAACTTTTAGTAACTTAATAGCCACTTCTTAGGATAAGTAGTGCAACAATTAGATTGCATACAGTAACAAACCTTATCTAGGACTTCTAATTTGTTAAACTGCCTGGGATATTTTTAATATGCCTCTCAACAGCTTTCAATGAATTTGATGGGAAAATTGACAACTTATGAAGAATCAAATTATAATCTGAATGTTTTCAAGAGTATAGAGATTAAGGTCAGGTCTATGGGAATAATAAAGTGGTTGATATAGGAATCCTTGAAACTTTTTTATAAAATTAGGTTATCAAAAAAATATGTTATTTCAAGCAAAACTTATGAACATTGTACATATTTCTTAGAATCAGCAAATACCCCTTTCTGCAAAAATTCCAGTACAACAATTCAAAAAGCCAGTTACCTAGGAGGAACTGGCTAATCTGATATTCATTATACTACACATAGTATTAATAATTGTGGTGAAAAAACGACACCAAAATACAATAGCTCTTATATCTAGTGCATAGTTGGCGTGTTTCACACTCTTGTCTATTATTTATTCCTTTTTAAAGTAAACTTTCTTCTAATGTTTTCATTTGAAAGAAATATCCTTCTTTGTTCAAAAGCTCTTGGTAGGAACCGTATTCTATAATATTTCCTTGGTCCATTACAATAATTAGATCCATTCTGTCTAATCCTTGCAGCCTATGACTGATTAGTATTAAAGTATCCTCTTTTGCATATTCGAAAAGTCGCTGATAAATACTTTGTTCTGTCAGTGCATCTAATGATGAAGTGGGCTCATCTAATAACCACAGATGTCCTTTCTTTAGGAAAGCTCTAGCAATGGCTAATCGCTGTTTTTCTCCTCCTGAAAGATTTTCACCGTTTTCTAATACTTGCTGATCTAATGAAAATTGTTCAAGATTTACGTTAGTTAAGGCAGCTTTCAACTGATCATCTGTAAGTTCAGCTCCAGCTAATTTTAGATTTTCTCGGATGGTACCATAAAAGAAATGATTTTCCTGCAACACTACCTTTGCTTGTTCCCAGATTGCTTCGCCTGCAATACTTGCTGTATCTTGTTTATCCCAGAATACTTTACCGTT
Organism: Niallia sp. Man26; assembly: GCF_022049065.2. Classification (NCBI taxonomy): domain Bacteria; kingdom Bacillati; phylum Bacillota; class Bacilli; order Caryophanales; family Bacillaceae; genus Niallia; species Niallia sp. Man26. The sequence goes on along the minus strand of NZ_CP095746.1, from coordinate 153,798 downwards.
TTGAACTTGTAGTAACTTTAAGGCAATTTGCAGTAATGTGGATTTTCCAGAACCACTTGCACCTACAATTGCTACTTTCGATTTAGATGGTATCGTTAATGAAAGATTAGGGATTGTTGTCCGCCAATCGCCTTGGTGTGTAAACTGGATTTCTTTAAAGTGTAGTGATGGGGCATTATCCGGTAATTTAAATATAGTCGCCTTAGTCTCATTAACCTGTACGTCTGGGTCTTCTACTACATCATATAAACGCTTGGAAGCATCACTGCTTTCTTGCATATAGATTGGAAAGACGGCCATTGGTGCTGCAGGCTCAAAGACAGTAAGGGAAACCATGACTAGCATTGCCAAAAATATCCCTTCTAATGTACCATTCGTAACTAAATATGCTCCAAAGGCTAAGACAAACCAGCTGACTACAAAGGTAATAAATCCATTAAACGATTGACTGGATATTTTATTTATATTTTTAGCTTTTTGTTGAGCAATATAGGCTTCTGATTGACTTATTAAATGATTTTGTTTTGTTTGTAATTGTTGAAATAACTTTAAATCACGAAAGCCAAACATCATTTCTGTAATATATGTGGATAATTCACCACGTTCATTTCTAACTTTGCCATTAATCTTCACTTGTCTTAAGGTAAATAGCGCTGGAATAAGGACGGTGGTCAATAAAAATCCAATTAAAAGGATTACAGCAATCTCCATTGAATAGAAGCTAGCAAAGAAAATGGTACTAATAAAAACAAGTAATAACACCATTGGTGGGTAAAAAACTCTCAGAAAGAAATTTTGTAAACTTTCTACGTCTCCAACTACACGTGCTAGTAAATCTCCACTTCTATACTTTTGAAAAACATTTGGAACAAGTGGGGTTAATTTTTCAAAAAAAGCCACTCGCAAATTACTTAAAATGGTAAATGTTGCTCTGTGGGAATAAAGACGCTCTCCGTATTTTGCCCCTGCTTTAACTAGACCTAATAATTTTACAGTTGATGTTAATACAATTAATGTATAAAAGGGAGGGGTTAAGGCCGATTTAGAAATAAGATAACCACTTGCTGCAAATAAACCTACACTACTAATTCCAGCAATAAAGCCACAGATAACCGCAATAACGATATCTTTTTTCTCTATTAAAACTAGTTTAATTACTTTTAGCAAAGCGCTCATTGTTTAGCCCCCCCTTTTTGAATGGTAACAATTTTTTTATATGCTGGGATATTCTCAACCAAGTATTCATGCGAACCAGTTGCTTGTAACTGCCCATTCTCTAGATAGAGAATCTGATCTGCATTTTTAATGGTATGCAATCGATGTGCTACCGTTATAACAGTCGCCTTTTCACTTAGCATTTCAATCGATTGCTGCAAGATACTTTCCGTAGCAAGATCAAGTCCTCGTGTTGGCTCATCAAGTAAAACTATATTCGGTTTTTTCAGAAAGGCTCTGGCAATGGATACCCTTTGTTTCTCGCCGCTAGATAATCCCCTGCCTGCTTCCCCTATTTCTGTTTGAAACCCTTTTTCTAAAGATTTTATAAGTGGTAAAAGCCCAGCCAATCTTGCAGCCTCTTCTATAGCTGTTTCTTCTACCTTATCTGTAATCCCCATTGATATATTTTCGGCTATCGTACCAGAAAAAATATAAGGGTGCTGTGAAATGTAAGAGATCTGATTTAACCAGGAAGCTTCTGTATAGCTAGTCAGCTCTCTACTATTAATTTTAACTGACCCATGATCTGGAGTTATCATTCCTGCCAATATGTTAAGTAAAGTAGATTTCCCTGTTCCACTTGCACCAACTATGGCAATCTTTTGTTTTGGCAAGAACGTAGCAGTGACCGGCTTTAATTGAAAGTCCCCAACAGGATAGGTATATCCTACTTGATCAAGTAATATAGTTGGAGGAACATCCTGCTTTGGCAGCTCTTCTTTTCCCCATAACAACAAGTTTTCTTGTTCCTCAAATTCTTCTAATACTTTTTTCGTCGCTCCCATACTTGCTCTGCCATTATGGAATGTTGTTCCTAGTTCTTTTAATGAAGTAAAAAACTCAGGAACTAATATAAGAATTAAAAAGGCCGTAAAGAATGACATGTTTTCATAAATAATCATCTGTATAGCCAATTCCAGTGCAACAATTCCTATACTTAACATGGAGATAAGTTCAAGTGCAAAGGATTGTGTAAAAGCAATCTTTAGTATATCAAGAGTTGTGTCACGAAAACTCAAACTACTTTTTTCTAATTCATCCTTTTGACGTTTCGTTTGGTCAAATAACTTTAACGTAACGAGTCCTTTTAATGCATCTAAAAAGTTACCAGAAAAAGAAGCTAGTTTTTCTAACTTCTCTTCTGATTTTTTTTGCGTTTTAATTCCGATGATAATCATATAGATCGGAATAAAAGGAGCGGAAACTAATAGTATTAAACCTGAATTGATATGTTGTGTAAAAATGATTATTAGCACTAAAATCGGTACAAAGGTGCTCTGCATCACTTGCGGAATAAATTGACTATAAAAGCTATCCATCTCATCCACACCATCAAGCAGCATACTAACCTTTTTACCTGTTTGCCCTTTTTCTGCTAACTGAATAGAGCTACCAGCATATTTCGTTAATAATTCTTTACGCGTAGCATTCTTTACATCGCTCGCAATGGAAACACCGATACGTTTACTTAGATAATCAGAACTAGATCTAATCAATAGTATGAATAATAATAGGATTAACCATGGTATAACTGCTGAAAAGGTTTGATGATTCAAGAAGACACCATCCACTATATTCGTCATTGCGAAAGCCTGTGTAATAACGGCTATACCAAGTATTAATGTTAATCCCATTAAAAGAAAAATTCTTTTTTTATATAACCAGATGGTCTGCTTTAATTTTTGCATAATCAATTCAGCCCTTTGTTCAATCTCATTATTTTTTACCCTTCGCGTAATCTGCATCAAATAAGAACAGACGCATTAACAAAATCAGGGAAGGAACTAATAATAGCAGTCCAGCTATAAATGCAACAATAAGTGCAATTCCCATCGAAGGATTTGTAACACTATTTTCTATACTGATTTGCGGATATAGTAAATATGGAAACTTGGCCATGCCGTATCCAAAAAAGGCAAAAAGAAATTGCAGCATAATCGCTATAAAAGCAACACCATAATACTTGCCAATATACAATAGACTAATCGCAATTAAGAAAAATGCCATCGATAGACCAAAAACCCACCATAAATCAATCATATTTTCGTAATTTTGCTGATTGCGCTGACTTAAAGCTATCATGGTTGTAAGTGCCATAATAATGGTTGGTGTTGCCCAAAAAAGTGCCCATTTTCTTACTAAATGAAGTGCCGGTATATCATTTGCTCTTGATGCATAGTACGTTATAAAGCTCGCACTAATAAACAGGACAGAGACAATAGCCAAACCAACAATGCTCCAAGCTAATGGACTAGTAAATAACTCAAAGTATTTTAATGATACGTGTCCATTTTGTTCTGTAATGAATCCGCCCTCAGAAATCGTTAAGGCAACCGATAGAGAGGCTGGGATAAATAGCCCTGTTGCACCATATAGAAACATATAAATATTACTTTGTTTTGACCCATAATTTTCAAAAGCATAAAAGGAACCGCGAATAGCTATCAAAATGATGGCAAAACTTGCGGGTACAAGTAATGCTGATCCATAGTAATAGGCTGTTGATGGAAAGAATCCAACAATACCAACAAAAAAGAATACTAAAAATACATTTGTTACCTCCCAAACTGGAGATAAATAACGTGAAATAATTTTATTGATAATGTGATCTTGTTTCGTAACTTTTGCATAGTAAGCGAAAAAGCCTGCACCGAAATCTATGGATGCCACTATTAGATATCCATATAAAAATATCCATAATACACTAATCCCAATTACTTCATAGCTCATTTTTTATCCCCCTTATTAAGTTCAGGGTAGTATTTCTCTAATTCGAGTTCCACAGGCTTATCTTTAAATAATTTCCTTAAAGTAAGGACAAATAGGGTTCCAAGCACTAAGTATAGTGCTAAAAATAAGAAAAACATGTGAACAATATAGGGAGATTTAGTTGCTGCCTCTTCCACTGTCATATATCCTCTTAAAATCCATGGCTGTCTGCCCAGCTCTGCAAATACCCAGCCAAATTCGACTGCTAACATCGCAAGTGGACCACCTAAAGCGAGTAACCATAATATAAACTTGTTGTGGACATCCCATCGTTTAAATCTACTTAATACTAGATACAAGGACGAAACCCCTAATAAGAATAATCCAATCGAAACCATCAAATCAAACAAATAGTGAATGATTAATGGTGGTCGTTCTCCTTCTGGTGTTTCCTCAAGCCCTATTACCTCACTCGTAAAATCACCATTTGCTAAAAAGCTTAAAAAACCTGGAATTCGGATCGCCCCAACTACTTCATTATCTTCATTTAACCATCCGAAAAGAACAAGATCAGCATTACCCTCTGTTTCAAAGTGCCACTCTGCAGCTGCTAATTTTTCTGACTGGTACTTGGCTAGGTATTTTGCTGACAAATCTCCACCTAATGCAGTTAGCAAAGAGAACACAACCATAGAAATAACAGTCATTTTTAATGCTTTCTTATGATATTCTGCAGCACCTTTCTTTTTTAAGAGTGCAAACGCAGCAAGGGCAGCTAAAATTGCAGCAACTGTTAAATATGAACCTCCTAAGACGTGAAAGACTCTTGTGGGAGTTGATGGGTTTAACATGGCTTGCAATGGATTTACTGCAGTAAACTCACCATTCACCATGGTAAATCCGTCTGGTGAATTCATAAACGAATTCACTGTACTAATGAATACCGCCGACATACCTGCACCGATAATGACAGGTAAAGATAATAACCAGTGTGTATATTTCCCTTTAAATCGATCCCAAGTATATAAATAAATCCCCAGGAAAATTGCTTCAAAGAAAAATGCAAAGACTTCCATAAACAGCGGCAATGCAATCACATTGCCGGCAAGCTCCATAAAGTTTGGCCAAACTAAAGATAACTGTAGGGCTATAGCCGTTCCCGTAACCACCCCAATAGCTACAGATATCACAAAACCTCTGGACCAACGTTTAGCTAATAATTCATAATGTTTGTCTTTCTTCTTAATACCAATAAATTCAGCTAACGAAATAAATAATGGTACACCTACGCCTAAAGTAGCAAAAACAATATGAAAAATTAGTGTCATAGCGGTAATTAATCTACTTATTGTAACTGTATCAAACTCCATTTTAAAGCCTCCTCAAATGTTAATTTATGTGAAATTCTGAACAAGTTTTTGTATACTTATATACTCTTAAACAATAGATTGTCTGGTTTAAACATTTATCATTAAAGAACTTTTACACATATTTATCAATACCTTGTTCATATAACAGGATTTCTTTCTTTATAAGAACTATAGATAATCCTTATACAACTATCAACCATTCTAATCATGTAAATGATAGATTGTATTTTTCTATTTTCACTATGTATACAATGTTATCATGGAAGTATATAAAAAAATGTGTACAAATAGTGTACGTTTTGTGTACAATTCCGTAAGGGTATTTTTACCACTAACTTCCGAAACCCTCAACTTTACAAAAATTGAACTCCTAAACTCCAAAACGGCATAAACAGCAAGAGCATCATTAGAGACTGAAATCAAAAAGATTATGATAGTGTTCTATTTTTATTTTTACTCAAACAAAAAGGATCCAATCCTAGTTCCTATTTAATTAATAAAAAAAAAGGATTTCCCCTTTTTTTGCTTACTTTGCAAAAGTTTGTTACCAAATCTGACATTCACTTCTCTTCTTTAGTTAAAATCCATTCCCTTTTGATTGTAGAAGTATAGAGACCTTGTGTCCTCTCTATAGACAATGTTTTATCCAATGCCTTGTTTCCTATGCTTGTAGAGTCTTATTTATTTTGCCTATTTTAACAAGCAAGATAATAAAATAACTGTTAGAACTATTAAAATTAACTTTTCTAATTGTATATGAAAATGTATTAATATAAACACTGATTCAAGACTAAATTCCTAATGCAACTTTTAAGTTCATATGGTTCTCCTAGTGCTTCTGCATAAGATAATTGAATTAATAATGTTCTATTAGTAATTTTTTAGCAACCCTTGATTCCACCATAACTCTATCAAGTGGTTTGTACCTAAGGTCATACTCCTAAAGCATTGTTCCAAACTTAACGCCTGTCTTGATCCAATAGAATATGACTACAAAGCTTTCTTAACCAAGACTGTCACTTAATAGAGATTTCCATTCTGATACACTATCTGCAGTTGTCTTAGAACTCGGTTCTATGTGAATGAGAGTCCGAATGCCACCAGTTAGAAACATACAGACATATAAATGTGATAAAAGGAAACTATTAAATTTTTGTTGATTAACTAAACTATTGATCCTTTATGCCGAAACAATATAAGGTTCTATACCTTACTAAGGGCCTTAAGAGGAAAGCTCTCACACACTTACTTCGCTTTTCTTTTAGGGCCTATATTAGCATGGAATTCATATAATTTTAAACCACGGGTTCTATACAAACATAAGGAAAGAATATATACCTTCATAAACAATTCGTTTAATTGAGGATTGCTGTCTTTATTTATAAAATTAACCACCGTATGGCAGCCTAAATTATTCATGGAAAAAGCTACTTTATCTTTAGCTTTACAGTGAATGCAAGTTTACCTGCTAATGGTTTTCCATAATATTTCATAAACCGTTACATAGCCTAGTGTGCTAATTCCAGCTCCCATGAACATAGTTGTTATTTTTGGTGATGCAATGTTTAACTCCATCCCTACATACACATTGATTGCTAGTGCAGCCGATAACATAGCGCATAAAATCCAAAAAATGTTTATACCGGCTTTTGAAATTAATAGAGAAGTCATCAAAACCATCCCTTCTGGGATATTATGAGCCAATGTTACTTTCAAAAGGGAAGTATCAGTTTCACCAATATTAATTCCAAGAGCTATACCTGTAGGGATACTGTGGATGAATAAAGCGAAGAATAATAAAAATATAACTTTCATATTTTGTATACCGTTATACTTTATGTTATGAGTATATTTTTCTACAAGCACAATAAAAAAAATACCTACAGAACTTCCTGCCATTAGACCAAGGATATCATATCTAGCTATGGCTTCAGGAATAAGTTCAAATCCCAACATTCCAGCTAAAACTCCACCGCCCAAAAGGGGCAAAAAGTAATATTTATCTCTCAAAAAAGGGAATAATATTCGAATGAGTCCTCCCCCTAGTACTATCCCCATAAAAACTAAACTCATAATGATTAAACTGACCTTAATTTCTACAGACATTCCACGCCTCCATATAGAACTAGTTTTAACAAATATATTCAGAGGTAAAATTCTATATTCCCTTAGCTTATTGTTTTAATTAATATTTTTTGAGTCCAAATTAATATTAAAGAGTTTAATCGTATAAGATAGGTTAACGAATAACTTATATAGCATTAGAAGATATACACTCTACATTATTTCATTATTTTACGAATGATTTTAAACCTTTGGTACAAAATATGTGTGTAAAATCTATTGTAGAGAAGAGGGATATTAATGGAAAATTGGTTTTCTATTGTTCCGTTTGTCATCGCCGTATTTGTGGCAATGACAACCCGACAAGTATTAGTTGGTCTAGGATTGGGACTTCTAATTGGCTCATACTCATTAAAACCCGGAATCTTTAACTCTTTGTCTAAAATGAGTGATTATGTGTTTATTGCCATTTCAGATAGAGACAACCTTAGAATCATCATTTTTCTATTTGTTTTCGGAGGGCTTGTTGGTATGATGCAAGTTGCTGGAGGCATTAAAGGATTTGCAAAAACAGTACAGAAGCGAATTAAAACCGAGCGAAGCGCCTTAATCGTTGCATGGTCTACGATTCTCGTCACCTTTATGGATTGCGAGTTTAGGATTATGACTACTGGACCAGTTATGAAGGCTGCAAAAACATCCGTTGCCATTACGAGGGCAAAGCTTGCATATGCAATCGACGTTTCCACCGTTCCAGTAATTGTCCTAATGCCTGTGGCCACAACTTACACTGGATATATGGTTTCTGTTGTAGGAGGTTCGTTAAATCAATTAAATATTAACCGATCTCCTTATCAGCTTTTTTTAGCAAGTATCCCTTTTAATTTTTGGGCTTTGTCAATAGTGACAATCGGTATATTTGCAGTACTGACAGGGCGATATATTGGAAAAGGAATTGATTCAAATAATGGTCATAACGTGTCTGAAATTGAAGAAGAGATTCACAGGGAAAGTATTGAATCCGAATTAGAAAAGGTAGAACCAAAAGCGATGAACCTTATTTTACCTTTACTTTTACTTCTATCTAGCACATTTTATCTAATATGGCAAGATGGTTTACATAAGGGAGCAAACTCGTTCTTAGATGCAATGCAACAAGCTGATGCAACGCAAGCAATGTTAATTGCCCTTTTTGCGACAGTCATTTTTTCTTTATGTTTGTTCCTTCTACGAAAGGAAAAAATCTCTGAATTAATGTTTCATTTCATTGATGGCGGAAACCAAATAATAATGGCTATCATACTATTAGTACTCGTTTGGGCACTTGCAAATATGGCGGAAGACCTTGGGTTTTCCAGCTTCATAACAGGAACAGCAGGAACCTTTTTGTCAGGGGCTTTTGTACCGGTAGCAGTTTTTTTATTTGGTTCGCTTATAGCTTATTTTATAGGTTCATCTTGGGGTACATGGGGTCTTTTAATGCCTCTAGCAATTTCATTAGCAGAAGCTACCGATGCTTCACTGCCACTGGCGGTGGCAGCAGTGTTTGCCGCAGGATCCTTTGGTGACTTCACTTCGCCCTTAGGAGAGACAACCGTCACTACTGCTTCAGTTTTTGATTTGCCCGTTGTTGATTATGCTAAGGCCAAATCCGCTTCCTCTTTCGTAGCATTGGGTGTCTCAACTATTTTGTTTGTAATTGCCGGCTTATTTTTTTAAAGTTAGGGTTCCGCCAACAACCACATATGTTAGCGGGATTCTAATTATAACTAACTAATTGGCTGAATTATTCTTTTTAACAGTCTAACTTCAAAGTAGAGCAACTTTCCTATAATATTTTAAATTAGGTCCTTTTTTGGTTTCCTTATATTTACATGAATAATCACAATAAATTTATACCTTCAATAGTTTTAGTGTCCAGAAAGGGATAGCACACCAGTATGAGTGGTAACATATCTTGTTTTGCATATATCCCAAATGAAATTACTACTACAAAAACAAGTCCAGCTATACCCTACTCTTAAGACATAACTCCCATTATATGCAATTAAAGGATAACAGAAGAACCAATAGCGCGATTACAGCTGAAGAATGCAAAAAAATAATAAAGCCTTATAGCAGCATCAATGAATGCAACAAATCAGTTACCGTTACAAACATTTCCTCTATCCATAGACCAAAAGAAACTGGTTCAGGTCATTGCTCCTAAGCAAAATCAAATAAATTTATTCCTTTTACGACTCCAAGTTTTGCAGACATAGAAAAAAATAGCCATTAAGTTTAAAAATATCACAACCAAAAAAGTAACATAGCGTATAGATATACTCTCCAATATCGTCTCTAAGTTGCCCGGACATAAATGCCCGATCGAGGAATGTCAACAACTTCTATATCCACGCGTTTTGCCACCTAAATATCATGAGCATATTTTTCTAATGTCTTCTATTTTAATGATTCTGCATCCATACTTTTCATCTTTTATCCATGGTGATATACCTAATTAAATAACTAGAAAAAAATTACTTAATTCCATTAACTCAATATTAAAGTTTTGATTATTGCAATTCCTATTAAAGAATAAAAACATAAAATTTACTAATCTAGTATAAATTTTTATTTTCCTGGCTATCCTTCATATATAGAGGGAGTTGAGAAGTATGAAAAAATTAATTCTATTATTTTGTTTTTTCTTATTAATAACTTTAACAACAAATGAAGCTAAAGCTTTTTACCAAGATAATGAATTAAGTCAAATTACACAAATTGCAAAGCAAAACAATATATTTATTAATAATTGGTCTATGTATATTAAAGAACCTATTAGGAAATATTCTGATATGAAAGATCTTGATAGGACAATAGATGATATTAAAGACACTGAAAAAGATTATAGTTGGTCAAAAAAGAAATTTGTGAAAGATTACTATAAAATTGAAGGCAAGAAAAAAACTTCTATTGCAGACCTAGAGGAGAAAGTTCTAATCATTATATACTCACAGAGCGGTAAGTATAATTTAAGTGTCACCTATGATATAAAGGGCAAATGGGATGAAACTAAATGGCCAGCAATCTTCAATATGTATAAGAATAAAATAGAGGATTATTCGGCGTTTTATACCGTCCAAGGAACAAAAAATATTAATCAATCTTTGTATACTGAAGCATCTAAACTATTAACTAATTTTTCAGGAGAAGAAATACAAAGTCTAAATGAAACAAAATTCGTTTCTCTATCCGCATATACGAAACGCTGGGAGAATAAACTCCCTCTTGGTGATAACCAATACATGAACCTCCATATTGCATACAGAGAAACTAGTGAATCTACGAATCAAGTAAAAGTAACAATTGGAACACCTATTATCACTTCCGAGTATTAAATAGCAAATACGAGATATCGCATAATCAGACACTTCTTCGTTTTATTATCTTAACTTTTCATACGTAGTTTCCATAATGCAATTAAAATAAAAATTAAAACTGTTCCTGTATTACTTAATACTACCATCCAAAGCTTTACCACCCTTGAAAAATTAATATATGGAAATATTGGAGTTCAAAATAAGTATTGGACCTAGCTCCATTCCTTGATAATCCTGTGCTTTAGCTACGTGATGATGTTTAGCGATATACATACCAATTACGATGGTTTAAGTTGTGAAATCTAAGCTAATGTATGATTTTGGTTATGATTTATGTGAAATTCTGAGTAAAATTTTTTGTCCCTTTTAGCTTGCCGGCTCAAGACACAATTATCTTAAAAAGAGGACTTGTTTTAAGATAATTTTTAACCAGGGATTATCCCTTTTAGAAATACCGCTTGAAGGTCATTTACGCTTCCTTCAGCATCATCGTTCTTTTTTATATTCATATCATTATCTTGTCTGGAAGTATTTTTACTTTAAATAATGTGTTTTAAAATTACTCTTTAGTATGACAAAACGTTCTAAATTGCTGTAGCTACTTAAATAAGAGACAGATTCTTGATAAAAGTAGATAAAAGCATAACTATAATCTCCTCTCACTGAAAGAAAGGCTCTTAATCATTCACTACTATCCTATGAAGAAAATTACGAAATGCGCTCGTCCTTGTTAAATACAGTAAGTGATACAAGATTACCTGCCAAAGGGTTTTTCTTTCTCGTTATAATTTCAAACTTAACAGTATTTAATGATTACACAGTTAGGATTCCTCTCTTTAAGGAAAACTTCAAAATAGAATAACCAAAATATAAATCAGAAAAGAAACTGAATTTTTTTCCGATCTTTATTTTGGCTTTTTTAAAGGGCAAAGGTCCTTCCCTACAACTACTTATTGATTTTTCCATTCCAGTTCAATTGTTGAATGGGTAATGTTCAGGTCAGAAGTGACGTCCCGTACAGACTTCTTAATTACCTCACAATCACTCAGGCGGTTTCCTGTGACACAAAGGTGTGCATTTAAGGCAGTTTCTTCTCCATCGATGGACCAGATATGCAATGAAGAAACCGAAACAACCCCCTGTATCCTTTCAATTTTCGATTGAATTTCTTTTATATTAACGCCATTTGGTACACCTTCTAAGAGTATCTTCATGGTTTTAATCAAATTTCGTACAACATTAATTAAAATAAACAAGGCTATCGCAAGAGACAAAATCGGATCAAGAATATGAATATCCTTAAACAACAAAACAATACTGACCATTAAAACAGCTGCCCAACCTAAAACGTCTTCTATCATATGCCAGGAAATAACACCTTCGTTGATGGAGTTCCCCTTGTGCAGCCGAAAAGCGGCAAATCCATTTAAGAGTACTCCTACAATGGCAAACCAAAACATTCCCTGCGCATTGGAATGTACCGGATTAAACAACAGAGGAACGGCTTTAGAAATAATAAAGACGGATCCCCCAATTAAAACCAAAGAATTAATTAATGCACCAAGGAGAGAGAATCGCTTATAGCCAAAAGAAAATTGTTGATCCCCTTTCTTATTAGAAAATTTTTGGAGAAACCATGAGAGCCCCAACGAAAGAGAGTCTCCTAAATCATGAACAGCATCCGACATAATAGCAACACTGTTAATCAAAAAGCCGCCAATAAATTCTAATAATGAAAAAAGAAGATTAATCCCAAAGGCCAATTTAATATTTTTTGCAGACGCATGAGATTTTTCCATTTACTTTCTCCTTTCATTTCTAATTCTTGTTTTTCAAATAACATTCTTATTAATGTCTTTTACCTTATTTTATAAGTATTAAACTAATCCACTTGTTCATATATGCAAATAGGATTAAGGTAGGTAAATTCTCCTATTGGAAACAAAATCGAAACAATATTCATTAGCTTTGGTTTTTTATATAATTGATTAACCTACAAACTTAATTTAGATATGTCAAAGACTTTTTTGGATTTATAGAGGTAACTATTAATGATTGTGAAAATACTGAATTAATCTTAATAATAGATTTTTCTATAGTCAATCGTAAAGAAGCATTAAAGTATATAGAGAAGTTAGGCAGCCTAGCAGCCTATGATAACCCATCTCTTGATCAGTTGCGTTTAAACTAACAGGTGGTACGATTGAAGAATATGACGGGCAAATTGACCTGATGCCTCCCCTTTTATATACTGGGTATTGATACTAAAAACTACATCCAATTTGGCATAAACCTTTTATCTGAAGGTCATAATGAACTTGTACCATTTAGAAATGGTGACTTTGTGAGTCCAACCATATCAGCAATTGATGAAAAATTTTACAATTCAAGGAAAGGTAATACAGGATGAGCAAACCATTGAGGCAAAAAGGCTTCTAGATAAGGTCACTACCACCCTTTCTCTTTCCGATAAAGTAGTAAATGGTGATCCTTTTAAGATTTTATACTCCTAAAAACTGTAAACCGATAAATCCTAATGATTACTTTTATACAAGAACTGATAATGATAACGAATAAATTTCATATCCAACAGAAAGAACCTATCCAGTAACTTACTGGATAGGTTCTTTCTGTTGGATGAAATTTAACTTTGGTATTTGATATTATTAATTTGCTTGTTTTAATAATTGATTTATTGTAATAATTAGTTCTTCGTCGTCATGTCTATAAAAATTCTCTGACCCTTTTCTACACTCAATATATTTTACATTTGTTAAATAGTTTACTTGATTAGATATCATAGAATTAGACATTTTCAGTCTGTCAGAAATCTGATTTATTGTTAACTCTTTTTTATATATCAAAGATAATATTTTTATTCTTGTTGGATTTGTAAGTACTTTACAAACACGTGAAAGTCCCTTTATATTTTCGTCAGATAACAAAGAGTTGATATCTCTTTTCATTTACTTATCCACCAGCTTTCTAAAAAATAAATTAGAATGCATTGCTATATTCTTAAATGCGCACTCATTCATATAAAAAGAATATCCGATAATTATCATATTTGTCAAATCACTATGCCAACCGATTTTATATAGTAGGACAACTAAAAAAATATAATTTTTCTAAAATAAATCTGTTTTTAAAGAAAAATAACATCCTATTAGTAGATATATTGAAAAAAGCGAAACGCTTTTTTCAATATTCGTTAATAAATTCTAAAGCAACAAAGTACTGACCTATTTTTAGGTCTTGTATAAATTTAATGTTGATGATCATGCATAGGTTCATTTTTCACTTGGCATAAGACCTCATTTTCATGGTTATGCTCGCTAGTTTCCAATTGAATTGTTACATGGGTAATTCCTTTATGCTCAAGTTCATGTTCAATATCACGTAGAATAATTTCGCCTTCTGCAATAGTTAATTTACTGTCTACAACAGCATGGCAAGAAAGTGCATTCAATCCACTAGTAATCGTCCATATGTGTAAATCATGGATTTTAATAATACCCTTTGTCCCCTCAATTGTTGTAATGATATCTTTAACATCTATATTTTTAGGAGTTCCCTCCATTAATACATGGATAGCATCCTTAGTAACATAATAGCCACTTCTTAGGATAAGTAGTGCCACAATTACACTAGCAAGAGGGTCAGCCCACCCCCAACCAAAAAACATTATTAATAAAGCAGCAATTATTGCTCCTAATGAACCAAGCATGTCACTAATGACATGTAAATACGCCCCTCGCATATTTAAGTTATGTTCCGTATCACCGCTACGCAACATTATCCAAGCAACCAGTATATTGACCAATAACCCGATAAAACTGATTAACAGCATTCCTGTTGTAGCAACTTCAGGTGGGTTAGCAAACCGATCAATTGCTTCATAAAATATAAAAAGAGAGATCAGTAATAATGTTACTCCATTTATTACTGCAGCAATAATTTCAAAGCGTTTATAACCGAATGTCTTACTATGACTTGCCGTTCTTTCAGCTAATTTAAATGCGATAAGAGCAATCATTAAAGAGATAGAATCACTTAACATATGGCCTGCATCTGATATTAACGCTAAGCTGTTTGTTAAAAATCCTCCAAATGCCTCAATAACCATATAAATAGTAATAATACTAAAAGAAATCAATAAAACTTTTTTATTTGTCCCACTTGCATGATTATGGGAATGGTCATGTCCGTGTCCCATTGTTCTTCCTCCTTATGAATTTCATTTAATCCTGTATCTTGCACCATCTTCTTTTCTTAATATCACATTCTTTAAAGTGTATCGTAATAAAGAAAAAAATACACTGTAATTATATGAACATATATTCATATTAATAATATGCTTATTTCCTAAATAAGTCAAAATTTTCGAGTAGATGAAAATTCACATTATCACATTACTTGCCTAATTATCATTAATAACTTATGCTTTACTCATAATATGTTTTACAATGTATTTTGCATCGTATCCAACTCCTTGAAGTAAGGATGACCCCCTTCTATATTGCCACGGTAAGCCAATAAAATATAATCCCATTACGTTTGTGACACCCCGTTGATGAATTATTTCACCTTGTTTATTATATATTTCATTAACCTTCAGCCAAGGTAATGGATTTTTAAAACCTGTAGCCCATATAATATTGTTTACTCTTAATGATGATTGATCTTTAAAAATAATTTCGTCCTCTTTTATATCGATTACCCTTCCTTTGATAACTATTTTCTTTTTTCTAATAGTATGTTTTAAATCGTATCCGAATATTGGATCTCCCTTACTCTGAATGAATTTCCCTAACCTAGTGTTATAATTTTGTTTTAATAAACCTATTTTATCAAACCACCAAAAAATACTTTTTTTTAGTAATATTAAAGGTAAATACAGTAACTTTTCACCATGTGATAAATAAGTATCTTTTTCTTTAGACAATTCAACAGCAATCTGAGCACCGCTATTTCCCCCACCAACAACTAAAACATTACCATCTGCAAGTTGCTGAGGGTTTTTATATTGCGATGAATGTATTTGAAATATCCCTTCTGGTAATTTTCTTGAGAAAGACGGAATTTTAGGTGTTTGAAAAGCTCCAGAAGCAACTATAAGGTTTTTCGCCATATATTCTTTATAATTTGTTTTCACTAAATAATAGCCGTCTTGTTTATAGGCACTTTTTACTTCAACACCTAATTTAATTGGTATGTTAAACTTCTTGACGTAATTCATTAAATAGTTCGCGACTTCATCTTTTGTTGGGAAACCATGTTTATCTCCTTCCATTTTCATTCCCGGAAGAGAATTATACATACGTGGAGTGAATAAAATTAAAGAATCGTATCTATCCCTCCAACTTGACCCTATTTCTGACCTCCTTTCAAGAATAACGACATTTCGATTTAATTTGTTCAAATGATATCCAATAGAAATACCAGCTTGACCAGCCCCTATAATTAAAGTATCATACATATTTAACTCTCCTCTCTTTATATGATTATACATTCATATAATCATATTATTTGAATTACTTTAGAAAATCAACTAAATATACCATATTTTTCAAACACAAACACATCTATTTATTTTTAAAAAATTTAATAACAAATAAGTTGACTCTGCTTTATTGCATATTTTAAACTTCCGGAAATACATGAATCAAAACAAAAAAAGTTAAATCACATAAAATACTTTCTTAATAGACATAATTATAAAAGGAAGAAAAGCCTACTAATAATTTTGCCATAGAGAAGAGAAAGTAAATAAAATAAAAACGAATCCCACTAAGCAAAGAAGTATTTAAAAAAGAAGTTAATGTTATTTTAATTAAAATTAATAACATAACAATCTTCCAAAAATTATTATAATTAAATACATGGATTGTATAAATGTTTTATATTTAGAAAAACTAAAATTTCAAAGCACTGGAGAAAGAAATGAAAAACTTTACAAAGGACTTATCACTACAAATTCTAAAAAATGAGATTAGTGTAGAAAAACTTTTGACTCAATATCCGGAATATAAAGGAGATGTTTTAAAGGAGATAAATGCCATAATAAATTCAAAAGATTCTAATTTAATTAACACAATAATTGAAAAATACACTTTAAATGCAAAAATAGCTAGTAAAAAAATTGCAAAGAGTGGGTATAACGAAAAAACATTAAATGCCTTTATGCCAAATATAATCAAAGCCCGATTTGCCATATTTTTGTTACAAAGGCTTATCTTCGCTTCTTCTACAAATAAAATAAAAAACAAAACACGGTTAAATATATGGGACGGATTTATTTTACAGAAGCTCCTATTTGAAAAAGATTTAATAAGGAAACCAGTCTCATTAGGTTTATTTACGTTCTTTTGGAAATTCATTGTAAATAAAAAAGTTTTACTACCTCTTGTGAATGAGAGAGGAATTTATTGTTTTTATACAAAACAATTAATTAATAATCTCTCAACTATATTAGACGGTAAATATTGTGTAGAGATTGCAGCAGGGGATGGTACATTAACTAAGTTTTTGAAAGACAAAAATATTAACTGCATAGCCACAGATGACTTTAGTTGGGATTATTTTATAAACTATCCCGATTTTGTTGAAAAAGCAAATGCAAAAGCTGCTCTTAATAAATACAATCCAGAAGTTGTCCTATGTTCGTGGCCCGTTCCTAATAATTCATATGAGAAACACGTTTTTAAAACTAAATCAGTTGAATTATATATTGTAATTGGTACAAAAAAACCTAAAATTACTGGCGATTATGATGCCTATTATAACGCTGCGTCTGAAAACTTCACTATGGAACTAGATGAACGATTGTCTTCTCTCATTTTACCACCATCGGAAGATAATGCTGTTTATCTCTTTCGCCGAAAGAACAACTTTAGCTAATTCTGCTATACTATAAATTGCTAACAATAGGTAGCAGAATTATAATTAAAATTATAGATAACAATACACCCATCATAATTACAATGTATTCGCTGTTTTAACCATTGAAGATACTGTCAGGACAAACTCTAGCTTAAATAACATTTTTCGCTGTATGGCTTAAGCATTTAATTTACGACCGCCAAACAGTATAGGCCAATTTTGCTGGTACCCTTCTGATGAATGTCTAATGTATATATGCTGAGTATACAAATTTATTATGTTTCCAGCTTCCTTCAATAAATTCGTTTATAATTAAATTGTTTGTTAAATTTACGGTTTAAATTTAAATTCATTCGACGATAGCCAAATATTGCTTCAATCTTATGATGAATTACTTTTATTTCCTTCAAAAGTTCTTCATTTTTCGTATCCTTTAGTAGTCGGGGTGCGGTTTTGACATTTATAGTAGGAGGGTAATCAGGCGATCCCTGCCATTTTACATAGTTGAATAATAGAGTACTTTTCCTTTTCATGTAATTCTTGAATAGCTATTTATTTATCCATGTAACGAACTTGGTTTAATGTCGCCTCCTTTTTAAATCCTCTAACTTTTATAAGAATGCATTTTCAGCAAGTATCCGTTCGTTTCCTCTTTCAAGTCGTTTCATTTCAAGTTTAAAATTTTCTTCTGCGGTTAACTCCTGTTCCTCTTTGTTTCTTCCTCATTTATCTTGAAGACCATCTGAGCCACTAACTTCATATTTCAAAAATGAATAATCCCCAGTTAAATAATCTCTAACTGGCAGTCTCCATCGTTTTAAAGCGGGATAAGTAATGTTTATTTATTACAAAGTTCGTAAGAATCATCCCCCACCTTTAAGCAACGAACTTTTTGTTTTTTGTCTGCCAATTTTAAGGAGAGCATATCACTGGATTAATGCCCTCTTTCTTCATATATTTAGAGTCATACACTTATTTATTAAATTCTTTCATCATAAAATATCTTTTTTCATAGAAGAGTATTATATTTCCTTCGCAATATAAAATGGTTACATGAAAGTTCTTTTAACACTGTTGAAACCAATTTAATTCCTAAACCTTCCTTCCGATATAAACTATGAATAACTATATCTTCTATATAGGCTCTAGAGTTCCCATCTGACACTGCTCTTACTAAGCCAATCAAAGATTCGTCCTTCCAAGCACCAAGGGTCAGTACTTTATTTAATTTATCCTCTTTATCTTGAAATACTCTCTCCTCTAACAACTCCGAATTCCTATAAAGTTTGATAACTTCTTCGTAATCAATTGGTCTTTCATTACATGCCATTATTTTCACTATTACATTACTCCTACAACTATTTATTGAATGAAACACATTAATTAGTACTTTATCAATAACTCCCTCAATAAACAAACATTTATCTCTAAAAAACGCAGTTTCACGTAGTGAATGAGCGTAATCTTTCTTAACATGGTATTAAATATTAAAAGTCGTAGGATATTTTAACGTTGCAGGCAGCCTGGATAGTAGGATGGTACGTCATTGTCCCACTGGCTTTCGCTTCGTTGCTTACTGGTATAATTATAATATATCACTTGGCACACCATAGGGTTTATTCAAGCACTATTGAGTTCTCTTCAAACTTATTCCATTATCGTTTTCTATTGCATATGCCATTAGTGAGCGCTTTAGCTGCTAAAACAAAAAGAAGGGATACTGCCAATTTTGTTCTACCAAGTGAACTTTTCCATCCAGGGGTTGGTTTACTTGTGTTAATCCTGATTGTAATCTTGTCTGTATATAAGCCAATGGGATTGACTCCCTATGGTTGGCGTAAACACCAAGAGTTGCGTAAGATGTGATAGAACTTATATTCATATTTATCTACTCTAATAAAGTTATAAAAAAAGTCGTAATCAAATTCGTTCAAGTTCCTAAATTTAATAAAAACACAAAGGGGTCCCCTTTGTGTTTCATGTTTGTTTACTTTGCAAAAGAATGATTTCCAATTCTCACCGTTACTTCTTTAATTAGAATCCACTCACTTTTTGCTGTTTTGGGATTGTAAAAATACAGGGATCTACTCCCTTTCCCTCTATATGCTACTGCCTCATCTACTACTCTATATTCTACCGTAGTTGGGTTATTCTTTATTTTCCCATTTTGAACTGGCGAAAAAGCATAATATCCATTAGAACGTTCATATATTACTTCTCTTATTGTATTAGGAAAAAAGATTACTATCTACACGGTTTAGAACTACAGTCGCGCTACTGCAACCTTTCCAGAATAAAGTTCTCCCTGTGCTTCGGCATAAATCAATTGTGCTAATAAAGTTCTTTCGCTTTCAGTAATTGGTTCTGGTAATGTCAATCGTTGTCCTACATTTAATTTATTAACTTTTAGATTATTTGCTATTTGTATAGATCCTATAGGAAATCCATTTTGCTGACTTATTTTTCACAGTGTATCTCCAGATTTCACTGTGTATAATGAAGATGCTTCTGAATTTATTCCAAAAAATAACGATAATAGTATTACTAGTAACGTTGAAGATAAAAATTTATTGTTAAAGTCCATATACCCCCCTAGTACTAAAGTCTACGAGAACAATATTATCAACGAAACTATTTATACACTACCTCCAAAATTTTCCTATGCACTTTAAAGCCTGTGATTTAAAGGTTACTAAAATGTGTTACTTATTTCCACTTGAACTGTAATTCTGTTAATAAGTTATTCTTAGTTTAACTTTAATGAAAGGGCTTGGCTCCCCATTTGTTTCCAAGCATCTATAAATGGTCCTAATTGTACTTTTTTGTTCTTTTCACCACTAATGGGATCATTAAAGAATACGAAAGAATTATCATACCCTGTAATTAGCACAGAATGTTCTTTATACGTTATTTCAACTTTTCCATTTGGTGTCTCCCATTCCTCAAAAGAGGTATTAGGCAATTTTTTATAACTTGTGTTAGTAATTATCCAAACAGGTCTGTCATTTGAAAGATATAATTTTAATTCCTCAAACTGTTTTCCTGTTAAATTTTCTATTTTGTTTGGTAGATACTCTTCTGCCAACTCCATTATAGGTCTATGATAAACCCCATATCCTGGATTGTTATACGAATACATGTCTCCAATATATCCTTGATTTGGATCTCCCCAATGTATCTTTCCATTTTGAGTTGTTAAAGGAGTTGAATCCCTTTTTATGTTTTTAGCAAGTTCCATTTTATCTGTTTCAACTTGATAATATTGTAAAAACATTGCTAAACTAGTTACTTCACAGCCCCTAGGCAACTCTGGAAATTGCTTTATTATAGGTGCATCTATTAAAATGTCATCCTTAATTAGTTCTAAATTAGATATTGTATCTACTTCATTATCTTTGTTATTTAGTTCTTTAGGGTTTTCCCTTGTCTGTTTCAACAAAGACTTCGGTATAGAAATATCTATCGCTATTTCTTTGCGTAAAATTTCATTGACTTTCTTATTATCAATACTAAATAAAGACAATATTATGATTAAATACAAAGAAATAAGTGAAATTATAACTAATTTGGTTCTTTTCACAAGCAATATTATTAAAATACTTATACACAACAAACTTATCATAATCAAGACAATAAACTGAAATTGCATTATTATTCTCCCTAACTACTTAATAACATGAGTTTATAATCAATTCATCAAAAAAGTATGGAGAAAAGAAGGTAATTTGATTTCTGCACAATTTCTTCAATAATAATTTCTATAATAGAAAAAGTTATTATTAAAGCAAAATTAAAAAGGTGTGGAAAAATGACTGTGTATAGAAGGAGAATTTATAACAATGGACAAATCTCTGTTCCAAAAAAAGTACAGAATCTGTTGAACTTAAAAGATGGAGACCTTTTATTTATTGATATATTAGACAAATCTATTATAATAATAGCAAACCATGATAATAAAAATTTAAATCAATGTTATTTAAGCAGGAATCGTATTTCTATACCAAAGGAAATACGAAATATACTTGGAATAACAAGTGATACACCACTTATTATGGGCATCACAGATGATGAAAAGGGAATTTTTATACACATAGAGACTGGTAAGTAATTCCACTGATTTAACATTTCAAAATAAACTAAACTAGTTTATTAAAAACTTTAGAAAGAAATAGAAAAAGAACACCTTAAAGTGGAATTAAAACACAATAAGGTGTTCTTTTATAATCTTAAGAAACATCAAATCATTTAGTAGAAATTTCATTTAGTTTCCTATGCAATTCTTTATTTTCGATTTCCAAATTAATAATTCTTGCATCTAGTTATTTATTGTTCACCTTATCTTTATGTCCTCCATGACTTTTCATCATAAATAACATCATAATTGGACATATAAGTACTAGTAAAATAGATAACCATTCCATTTTTTATCACTCCTTTACTTTTTATTAGGATAATATTCAAACAAGGATTTTTTACGAGAAATTACGAAAATATTTTCAAATTTTTAAATCAAAATGAATAATATACATAGATGAATAAATTTCAATAAAAGTAGTGCAAATAGATAAATTAATAACTTGAATAATGAACTGTTTTTTATAAAGATTTTTATTCATTTTAATTTTAAGGTCGCTAAATTTTTCTCGCATAACAGAAAAACAATACTCTCCTTTTTTTCTTCTTTTTTTAGAGGTACGAAAACGAATCGCATCGAGGGGACACATATATAAATGTCCAATCCGCTATAGCATATTAATTTCTCTTTCCTTTAACTTTCGATAAAATGAAGCCTGACTAACCTTTGTAAAGGCACATATCTCATTTACCGTTTTATCTGTCAATTTCCCCCTTTTGGGTTCCATATTTATATTAAATAATTCAAAAAAAAACATTAACTTAATTAAACTTTTTTTAATCAAGTTAATGATAAAATAATTATTGTGATTAATTGGAATTTTTACAATGGAATATAGTCGAGTGGGTTGACAGCATTCGATTTAGACGCATTCCACTGACCTTTATGGAGTTCAAAATGCAAATGCTGACCAAATGATTGTCCAGTGTTACCTATAATTCCTACCTGTTGCCCCTTAGAAATAGTTTCTCCTGCCTCAACGACTCTACTATCCATGTGCGCATAAACAGTTGTATAGACCTGTCCATTAATAGAATGAGAGATAAAGACTACATTGCCATAACTTGTGGAATAATAAGATCTACTAACAACTCCATCAGCAGCAGCAACTATTGGAACATCGGCACTATTAGCAATATCTATACCAGCATGAAACTTGTTCCATCTTTCACCAAGAGTAGAAGTTAAACGCCCCTGAACTGGAGCTGTCCACGCTCCTTTTGCCTGTTTAGAAATAGTTGTATTCGAATCATTATTTATTGAAGAATTACTTGATCCAGTTTTATTTTTAACTACAGTTTCCTTCTCAGATTCTAATTTTATTGCTTTTCCAATAGCTTCATCTTGAGAATTAAGCAATGAGTTTTGTTCTTCCAAACTTAGTTTTTCATTTTCTAAATCTTTTTCTTTAGACTTTAAGGATTTCATAATATTATCCTTTTCCTTCTTTTGTATGTCTAAATCGCTTTTTAGCTTCTTTTGAGATTCACCAAAATTTTCAAGTTTTTCTAACAGGTCTTTTGCTTGATTTTGCTTATCTTCTAACAATTTTTTTTCATCCAAATGTTTTTGTATTAACTCTTGATCTGCAGTGATTATGGTTGTTACCGCTCCCGCTCTGTCTAGAAAGTCACTAAAACTTTGTGATCCTATTAAAACATCTAAATAGTTAATAGTTCCAGTCTCTTGATAGGAACGAGCTCTTTCCTTTAGCAACTCCTCACGTTGCTGTATGCGCTCTTTAAGAGTTTTTATCTCCGTATTTAACTTTTTAACCTTAGTGTTTGCTTCTTTAATATTTTCATCGTTTTCACGTATTTCGCTATTGGTTTTGGAAATCAATGTATCCAGACGTTTAATTTCTGCATTAATATCATCTTGTTCCTTTTTTATGTTTTCAAGTTCTTCTTCTGCTTTGTCTAAACCACTTTGGACTTTACTACGATTTTCTTGTATATTAATTTTTACATTTTGCAAATCCTTCTCAGAAGATGCTAATGCTAAAGATGTATTATTAAATAAAGTTAATGAAGCAGCAATCCCAATCGTTATGGTAGATTTCTTAATCAATAATTTACTCATTAGTATTTCCTTTCTTTTTAATTCTCTAGTAACAAGCAAAATTATAACATCACATTTTGTCGAATTTGGAGATGAAAATTATTACAATTACATTTCATTGTAATATCCTGATAAAATTTAAGGAGTAATTTACCACAAAATGTATGATAAAGGAGTACTTTATTCATAATAAAAATCCTATAGTGAATTATACTACCTACCTCCCTGCATAATTTCTTCATACAAATGTAGTATTATAAAAATACAATAAAAATTCAGGTGAGCTAATGAGAAAACTTTCAATAAAATTAGGAATTCTATTTTGCATAATTATTTTCGGACTAGAAGCATTTATGTTTTCTTATCTTCATAATTCTATAGTTAATGCCAGAATTGATGATGAGCTATCATCCTTACAAGCAAGAGGTAACTCTCATAGAGATATTCTAGAGAAACATTTTGTAGAAGATTCCATTAGTCACGTAATTTTAATGGAGTCAGAGGCTTTAACAGATGTAGTAATTGTTAATCAAAAAGGAGAAGTTCTAGGTTCCTCATTTGATAATGAAAATTTCAAGAAATACTTAATTTACCCCCAAAAAACAGAAATAAAGAAAAAGGGGGAAATTGTAGAGGATGACTGGAAAAATAAACCTTACATTATTACTATAAGTCCGATATTGCAAAAAAAGGAAATTATCGGTTATGTTTACATGTACCAAGAAACAGACTCCATTCACACTTTAATTGGAAGGTTAAATGAGCATTTTGTTCTTGCTGGTATAATTGCACTTCTTTTAACCTTTATTGTGATTATACTCCTTACTAAAGCTTTAACTAAACCACTCGTAAAGATGAAGGAAGCTACTTATCAAATAAGTAAAGGGAATTTCTTAGTCGATCTCCCAAAAACAAGTAATGATGAATTAGGAGAATTAGCAGTATCCTTAAAAGAATTAGCAAGAGACTTAAATTTCTTAAAAAAAGAGAGAAATGATTTTTTGGCTAGTATTTCTCATGAACTTAGAACGCCGTTAACTTATATAAAGGGTTATGCTGATATTTCTCTTAGAAAAAATATTGAAGAGGAAGAAAAAGAAAAGTACCTTCGAATTATTGTAGAAGAAGCAAATAGACTTTCTACTTTAATAGAGGACTTATTTGAGTTAGCAAAGATTGATAAAAACACATTTCTCATCCAGAAACAACAAATAAATCTATATGAGCTATTAGTGAAATTACAAATAAAAATGTCACCGGCCTTTAAAGAAAAAGAAATCGATTTAACAATTAATTGTCCTAGAACTTCTTCTTTACATGGAGACCCAGCGAGAATGGAACAAATAATATTCAACTTATTGGATAATGCTATGAAGTACTCTCCAAAAAACAGTAAAGTAGAAGTTATAGTAACAGCTAGAAAAAAAGAAACGGAAATAATTATCCATGATAATGGAAACGGAATACCCGAAGAGGATCTTCCTTATATTTTCAATCGATTTTACCGTGTTGACAAGTCAAGAACAAGATCTTTAGGGGGTACTGGACTAGGTTTATCCATTGTACAAGAATTGGTTCAAGCACATGAAGGAACAATAAGAGTAGAAAGTAAGCTTAATATCGGAACAACATTTATACTATCTTTTAAAACGTATGGAGGGGAAGTCAATTGAAACAAATCTTAATTGTAGATGATGAACAGCAAATGCTTGATCTAATTGCTCTGTATTTGTCACCATTAGGCTATCACTGCAAAAAAATAAATTCAGCAATTGATGCTTTACTTTATTTAGAATCAAACCCCGTTGATCTTATTTTATTAGATTTAATGATGCCTGATATGAATGGCTGGGAAGCATGTATAGAAATTAAAAAATACTGGGAAACTCCAATAATAATGCTTACTGCAAGAACAGATAAAAAAGATGTTGTTAAAGGGTTAAATACAGGGGCAGATGACTATATATCCAAACCTTTTGATGGTGAGGAACTTGTTGCTAGAATTGAAGCAGTATTAAGAAGAAAAGGTAATAGGTCCGAATTGATAGAGTTTGATGGCTTAGTCTTAGATCAAGAGTCCTTTGATTTACAATACCAGACGAAGAATATTCCTCTAACTCCAAAGGAATTTGCTCTTATGAAACTTTTTCTCCAAAACCTAAATAAAGTATTCACTAGAGACCATCTGATACACTCCATATGGGGACATGGAGTAGAAACTGAAGATAGAACAATAGATTCACACATAAGAAATTTGCGTGACAAACTTAGAAAGGCTGGTTTTCCTTCAGAGGAATACTTATTAACAGTATGGGGTGTTGGATACAAGTGGATTGGAAAAGAATCTGATTGAAGAACATCTTTATAGAGTATTTACCAGGGAACCCCATCGTCATAGCTGCTGTTACTATAATTGCAAATATTATAATAGCAATTTTTGGAGTTATTCCTAGTGCCTTTCTTACTACTATAAATATTATTTATTTTGATTTAAAATTAGCAATTATTATTTCAATAATTGGTGAATCATTAGGTGCTATAGTAAGTTTTATCTTATACCGTAAAGGGTTAAAACGCTTTACCACTAAGTATAAGATAAAAAGTCACTTCTTAAAAAAGTTACAAAACACAACTGAATTTAATGCCGTAATACTTATAATCCTGTTAAGAATTCTTCCTTTTATTCCTTCATGTGCCGTGACATTAACAGCAGCATTAGGTAGCATTAGAATTATCCCGTTTACTATAGCTAGTACAATAGGAAAAATTCCATCGCTTCTAATT
This sequence comes from Niallia sp. Man26, assembly GCF_022049065.2. Lineage (NCBI taxonomy): Bacteria > Bacillati > Bacillota > Bacilli > Caryophanales > Bacillaceae > Niallia > Niallia sp. Man26. Next base: position 127,213 of record NZ_CP095746.1, on the reverse strand, counting down.
GAAGTTTATTCCATTAATAAGGTATTCAATATCAATTTATCTGGATGGAAAGAGACAATAATATATTGCTCAATAATCCTGTTATTAATATATATTTTAAAAGAGTTAAAAAAAATAAAGCAACAAGATAAAAAATGGAGATAAAGTCACCTATCATAGAAAAAACAACAAAAAATAGGCTTCTGAAAAACTGGTGCCTATTTTTTGTAGATGTTAAATTATCTAAGTTTTTCACATTCCTGCCTTCTTCTATACCAGATTAATAGTACAGCGGCAATAAAGAATATCAAAGAAATTACTTGTGCAACCCGTAAGTTATCTGTAAGCATTAAGCTATCCGTTCTTAACCCCTCAATAAAAAACCTCCCAAAAGAATACCACATTATATAACCTAAAAATAGTTCTCCCTTTTTAAGGGTAATAATTCTTCTAACAACAATTAATAAAGTAAAGCCAAGAATATTCCATAAGGATTCATACAAAAAAGTGGGATGATAATACGCGCCCTCAATATACATTTGATTAATAATAATATCTGGCAAATTTAAATTCTCCAGAAAATCTCTAGTAACCTTGCCACCGTGAGCTTCCTGGTTCATAAAGTTCCCCCAACGTCCTATTGCCTGACCTAGTATAAGACTAGGTGCTGCTATGTCAGCCAATTGCCAAAAGGATAAACCTTTCTTTTTAGCAAAAACCCAAGCAGTCAGGACCCCTCCTATAATAGCTCCATGTATCGCAATACCCCCTTCCCATATTGCCACGATTTCTCCTATATTCTCTTTGTAATAGTCCCACTGAAATAAAATATAATAAATCCTGGCACTAATAATTGAAATAGGTATAGCCCATAATAAGAGATCGGAAAAAATGTCTTTAGGAAGTCCTTGTTTTTTAGATTCATTAGTAGCAAGAATCCACCCAAGAAGTAAACCAGCTCCAATAATTATTCCATACCAATAAACAGTGAAATTTCCAAACTCAAAAGCGATTCTATTTAACTGTTGTATGTTCTCCACAAAGATTCACCTCGTTTTAAATTTTCAAGACTGAGATTTTGTTTCAAATTTCCGGTATTGCATTTTTCTTTCTTATACAAAGAAAATACGTAATGCCAATAGAAATAACACTTAGCCAGAAAGTAAAATAGCCTATTTGCGGAATATAATTATCCAATACACTATATCTTGGCATCATGTTAAATAGATAATCAATCACATCATTATGAAGAGTCCAAATTGCAGCAACTACTAGATGCCAACCTTTTATTTTATAGAAACTTTTATATAGTAAACCCTGAATTGCCATGGCTCCATGGGAGAAAATCAGCATGTAACTAGACCAATCTAAATATCCTATCTCTATCAGAACTAATACATTCATTACAACTGCCCATATTCCATATTTAAATAACGTTACAATAGCTAGAGCCTCAAACAAAGGTAAATTTGTTCTTAAAATCAAACCAATTAATACAAACACAAAAAACAAACTAGCTGTTGGGCTATCAGGAACAAAAATTAGATATTTATTAGGTGTAACCGAAAGTTGACCACCATACCAAATAAATCCATATAATGTGCCTATAATATTGACAACTAATAGAATAAACAACACCTTTTTATCCCTTAATAATAAAGTAAAATTCAAATGTTCCCCGTCCTTTATCGGTTACTATTTTTATTAGCAGTAAAATGCTGCCCTAAAAGGCCGCATTTTATCCTATTTTATAAGATAAATTATTCTGGCTGATTATTTGCATTTTTATCAGGAGTAAAAGATGGCTGAAACCCTTTATATTTAACCATTGTTACCATACCTGCAGAAGCATGATGTAAATCATGGCAGTGGAATAGCCAATTCCCAGGATTATCAGCTTTGAAAGCTATTATATACTCATCTCCAGGTTCTAGATTTACAGTGTCTTTAATAATAGAAGCTCCCTCAAGATTTTTTCCGTTTTTACTTAGAATTTGAAAAGATGTACCATGTAAATGCATAGGATGGTCTTCACCTTTAGAGTTATTAACAAGCTTTACTTTTACAAGGTCCCCTTCTTTAACTGAAATATTTTCTGTATTCGGAAAAGCCTTTCCATTAATTGTGTAAGCCGTATTATTATCTAATACCTCTGTATTTAGGTTCATTGTATATTTAACATCATATTTCTGATTTAAAGTGAACTCACTTTCTTTTGAGGAACCATAATTTGTGTAAGTGAACTCTGGAAGTTCTTTCTCCTGATTCGGTTTGTCTGTAGATAAGGAACTTCCTTCATATTGTAGTTTCACTTTCATTCCAGCAGTTCCTTCCATATTTCCATGACACTCCAGAAACCACTCCCCTGGGTTATCTGCTACAAACTCAATATCATACCGTTCACCTGGCGATATAGAAATTAACTGATTTTCTATTACTTCTGGGTTGTCTATTTCTTGCCCATCAATCGCAACAACCTTAAATTTCTGACCATGCAAATGCATTTTGTGTGTCATATACCCAATATTAGCCAAACGGAGTCTTACCGTCTCACCCTCCTTCATTTTTAAAGGCTCAATAATCTCACCACTTTTTCCATTGATGGTAAAGATGTCATATGCGCTCATATCGTCCATCGTCATGCTTGCACCATCATTACTCGTATCCATATCCATATCTTCCATTTCATCACTTTCACCCATGTCCATACCTTCCATATCACTCATATCCATACCTTCCTCTGGATTACTCATCCATTCGTCAAGCATTAACGTATAATCACGATCGTATGTTTTTTCTTTTGGTTCAACAATTAAGGCACCATATAGACCTTTATCAAGTTGATTAACACCGTCTTGATGAGTGTGATACATATAAGTGCCAGGAGTTTGGGGTGTAAACTCATAAGTAAATGTTTCACCTGGTTGTACAGCATTTTGAGTAACACCCGGAATACCATCCATATTATTTGGGAGAACAAGTCCATGCCAATGTATAGTTACAGGATCGGCTAATTCATTTTTTAAGTTGATTTTTACTTTCTCCCCTTGCATTACACGTATTTGAGAACCTGGAACCGAACCATTAAAAGTCCAAGCATCTACACTGACTTCTTTTGTCAATTGATGCTTTGCTTCTTTCGCGACAATAGAAAACTCGTTCCCTTTTAAGATTTCAGGTTCAGTTGTTTCTTCTGTAGTAATCTTCTCAGGCTGATTTTCAACATCTGCTCGATTTGTATTTTCGTTTTGTTTATTTGAGCATGCCGAAAGAATTAACAATATAAATCCAATTAATGCTATTATTTTTAATTTCATTCTCTCTCCTCACTTTCATGAATTATCATATTAAAAATAATTGGAGATTTTATGCATTTTATATGAACAAAAGTTCATAAATTTTAACGTTTTAACCTAACAAAAACTAGAACTTATTGGTAGAAATAAATCTGCAACAACAATAAACAGTAGTTACTTAAATAAAACAAAGAACCTGCAAGATATTTGCAGGTTCTTTTATCAACTTATCTAATAGGTTTCCATCTACGGAGGAATAATGTATTTCCTACAACAGATACGGAACTAAAAGCCATAGCACCACCGGCAAGTATTGGATTTAATAAACCAATTGCCGCAACAGGGATAAGGATGATATTATATGCAAATGCCCAAAACAAATTCTGGCGTATCTTTCGCATCGTTGATTTCGAAAGAAGAATTATATCGACTATCCCCATCAAATCTCCCCGCATTAAGGTAATATCAGCAGCCTCCATTGCAACATCAGTACCAGTCCCAATTGCAATTCCTACATCAGCCGAAGCAAGTGCGGGAGCATCATTAATTCCATCTCCAACCATTGCAACAACTTTTCCTTCTTGCTTCAGTTTTTCTACTTCGGCAGATTTGTCTTCTGGCAGAACTTCAGCAAGTACTCGGTCCACACCAACTTGCTTGGCAATAGCTTCTGCTGTAAGTCGGTTGTCCCCAGTAATCATGATGACCTCAATACCTAGTTGCTTTAGAGCCTTAATAGCATCTGTAGATGTTTCTTTAACAGTATCTGCCACAGCAATTATGGCTGCTAGACTTTCATCAATAGCCATAAGCATAGCAGTTTTTCCCTCACCCTCGAATTTTTCCATAGTATCAATAGAAGAACTAATATTCACCTTATTTTGAGCCATAAGCTTTTTATTACCGATTAAAATCCTTTGATTATTGATACTAACCTCAATCCCATGCCCCGGTATAGCTTTAAAGTTAGTTGCATTTAATAAATTTAACCCTTTATCAGACGCACTGTTTACAATAGCTTCACCAAGTGGATGTTCTGAACCTTTTTCTGCAGTTGCAGCAATTTGTAAAATTTCATCTTGAGAAAGATTTCCGAAGGGAACAATATCTGTTACATCAGGTTCGCCCTTTGTAATAGTACCGGTTTTATCTAACACAACTGTTGTTACACGCTGTGAGTTTTGTAGATGTTCTGCACCTTTTATAAGTAATCCATTTTCAGCCCCTTTACCTGTCCCTACCATCACAGCTGTTGGTGTGGCTAATCCTAAAGCACATGGACATGCGATAACTAGTACTGCAATTGTACTAACTAACGCTGGGGTAAATCCAAGAAGTACGAATGTAATACCAAATGTCGCTAAAGCTATTACAATTACAATTGGTACAAATACTGCTGATATTTTATCTGCAACTTGCTGAATTGGCGCTTTGGATCCTTGGGCTTCTTCAACTAGTTTAATTATTTGCGAAAGAGCAGTATCTTTTCCAACTTTAGTTGCCTGGAATTTAAACGAACCATGTTTATTCATAGTAGCACCAATAACATTATCTCCAGCTTTCTTACCAACAGGCATGCTTTCTCCTGTTAACATAGATTCATCAACTGTAGTATTTCCTTCTATAATTATTCCGTCAACTGGTATCTTTTCGCCTGCCCTAACGAAAATAATATCTTCTGTTTGAACATCTTCTAGTGGTATATCCACTTCCATACCATTACGGATAACTCTAGCTGTCTTTGCCTGTAAACCCATTAATTTTTTTATAGCCTCAGAAGTTTGACCTTTTGCCCTTATTTCCAGTAGCTTTCCTAAAACAATTAGAGTCATAACCACAGCTGCGGCTTCAAAATAAAGAAATTGCCCAGTCCCCATTATGGTAACAACTAAACTGTATAAATAGGCCGCTGATGTTCCTAGCACTACTAGTACAGCCATATTTGCGCTACCTCCTCGAACTGAATTATAAGCATCGCGGTAATAATGACCACCAACATAAAATTGAACTACTGTGGCTAGTAAAAATTGAATCCAAGGATTTAAGTGGAAAAACCCTCCATTTCCGTACTCCATCATAAAATCTGATATCATCATGATTAAGAAAGGTATAGATAAAATAGCACCAACAATAAATTTTATTTTTTGTTTTCTATATGCTTTTTCTCGAGCACTTTGTTCATAATCCCCATCATTTTCACTAATTAATTTTGCATCATAGCCAGCCTTCTTTACTACATTAACTAATTGATCTACATTGGTACTTCCCGGAATATATTCAACACTGGCCTTCTCTGTTGCAAGATTAACAGTAGCATTTTTCACTCCGTCTACCTTATTTAATACTTTTTCAATACGAGTAGCACAAGCGGCGCATGTCATACCTATGATATTTAAATTTACTTTTTCTTGTTCAACCCCATACCCTGTTTTGTTAACTTTTTCAATTATTTCCTCAATTGAAACTTGTGATGGATTATAGGTCACTGCTGCTTTTTCTGTAGCTAGATTTACATTTGCTTGTTGAACGCCTTGCACTTTTGATATGTTTTTTTCAATACGAGTTGCGCATGCTGCACATGTCATTCCAGTAATATTTAGTGAAACATTTTCACTAGTATTAGGTTTTGGTTGTGCTAATGAACCATTTTCTGTTGACATTTTATACCCTCCTATAACTTTCATTTACAGTTATAAAATCCTTTATTAATTTGACACAAAAAAGGTTTTATATTCTCTTCATAGTCCACATAAAAAATACCCCCTACAGGTATATTTATTTTATAAAGAGAGGGCAACGTTATTTTTTAACGTTCGCCCCTGTTAGTATTACTGTACTTCGTAACCCTGATCATCAATTGTTTCTTTAATTTTATCTAATGTAACTACCTCTTTATCAAACTCTACAAATACAGATCCGGCTCCAAGATCAACTTTTACATTTGATACGCCATCAATTTTACCTACACTACCTTCGATTGAGTTTACGCAATGATTACAAGACATACCCTGTACGTTCAATTTTACTTTTTCCATAATTATCTTCTCCCTTATTTTTTCATTAGTTTTTGTATTGTTACTAAAACTTCATCTAATACTTCTAAGTCACCTTCTTGTATTCGCTCAACAACGCACTCTTTCAGGTGACCCTCCAGTAAAATCTTTGCAACGCTATTTATAGCAGCTTGTGTAGCAGATATCTGTGTTATGACATCATCACAATAAGTATCTTTCTCTATTAATCCTTTTATACCTCGTATTTGACCTTCAATCCGATTTAACCTAGTTATAAGGTTTTGTTTGACCTTATTGGAGTGATGGCTTTTTCGATCACTTGAAGTGGAACAATGAGTTTCCTCTAAAGACTCATCATTATCTAAAAAAGATGTCATTAATACATTCACCTCCACAAACAAAGTATACTATACCCCCGCACCCTATGTAAAGCCTAAAGTTAATTTTTTCTTCTATTTATCGCTGGTCATACCCAAGGGTTTTTTTCAGCTTTGTCTTTGTAATAAGATTTTATAGAAGAATAAGTCACATATAACTCCCCTTGTTTTAAAAAGGATTTAAATGGTACTGTAGCAAACGTATGTATGAAATAAACCTAAAGTAACCTAGGCGTACCCTTTTCAGATTTTAATTAAGTTACTTAAGATCAACGTGTATATGGTTACTTAATATTTGATGACCATCACATTTTGTTGTGATTATATCCGATTACTATATTCCTATCTTCTTTCATTTCCTTACATACATATTCTTCTTCAAAAACCTGTACATCCTTGTTATTTTTAGAAATCACTATATTGTCTGGAATATCGACTAAATTCCAATTTTTATCTAACTTATAATTATTTCTTATAAGAACTACTTCTTTTACTTTTTCTTTACTATCCACCACGGATTTTGTTTTTTCATTTTGCGCGGTTATACATGCTGCTAAGATAAGGATGATTAAAGAAAGGAATGTTGTTTTTACTGCCAATTTGAAATTCATTCTCTTTTCTCCATTCCATTGTTCTAGTGGTTAATATAAATTAAAATTTGGAGAAAGTGTGGATTTTTAATCTTTACACCAAATTTATATGTTTATAATAATCACCCGCACAATTAGTACTGGAAATATATTTAATTATTTACTTCCTCTACTTGTTTATAATATTCACTAAACACCTCTGCAAATTTTTCAACCGTATTTGAAAGTTCCTTCTGTGTATTATCCACCCCACCAAATTCCAGGAGAATAGAATTACTTGATAAATCTTGATTATAAACTCCATTACCTTCATCTTTACTTTTCACAAAAACTCCTCTACTAATCCCAGGAATTTTATTTTCTAATCTTTCGTTTAAATCTTTGGCCAATTTAAGATTTCGTTCATAGTTTTTATTATCCTTTCCAACTACAAAGAATAATCTTGCATATTCGATTCCATCATAATTTAATGTAGTTATTTTTCTTGCCTGTGAATCCCTATGTATATCAATAAGGTATACTAAAGAGTTTTCCTTGGCAGTTGCTTCTTGTACGATTTCTCTTGTTAAACTATAAGATTGTGAATAACCCCAACCCTTCTTTTTAAGTTCTGCAGTTACATTGGTAGTACTATGTTCAGTCCCTATACCTCTCTCTAGTAATTCATTCTGTAATTGGGTACCCACTTGAATAACATTTCTCGTTTCATCTATGCTAGACGCCTGATTAGGATTTGTCACACCTGAAAGTTGTGGTAAAAAAGCTTCCCAACTATGAGTATGATATATATAAACAACCTTTTTATCAGAAGTATCCTTCTTTGGGGTTTCAATTTTCTCTTCATTAGAGCTGCTATTTTTATTACTGTCATTTAAAAGAATGGCATCATTAGGAGGTGGAGACTCAATTGGCAATGTTGCTAAATTCGTTCCTTTCCCCGCAATAGCTATCTCTGTATTAAATTGCGAAAATCCTACTAATTCTCTTCCTAAAAAGGTTCTTATATCATCTGGCCAAATATTTGAAGTAACCCAAACCACACCGTTTAAAATGGAGGGTTTTACTATTTCTTTGTTCACATCTGATAAATTAAATTGTACAATTTCATTTGCTAATAAAGAGGAAAGCATATCTGCATCTAGTTGCTTTGTAGAGGTTGATACAATATCTGAAGAAAGCTTGATATCTAATTTCAGATAATTTATTAGAAAAATACTAAAATACATCACTAAAATAATAGCTAGTAGATAACCATTTACTTTTAGAATCATATTAGACCCTCCTTATTAGATAGTGTTATCTACATATTTATATGTGATAGATTCACCAGTAGTCTGCATATTTTCTGCACATTAATAGAGATAGAATTTTTTAGAATGGTATAATCTACTTCTCTTGCATAAAAAAATGGCATACTCATTATGGTAGCCATAGTTAAAACCTTCAATATTCTTCTGTTATTATGGGGCTTCCAATTGTTAAATTATAAGCGTTTTGGAGATCTTTATTAGTCCTTATACCAAATTGAACATTAAATTTATTTTTTTTACTACTAGTTAAATAATTTTCCCACGACTTGTTATAGGCTGTAATTGAGACAAAATCATCCTCAACTAATTTTTCAATAGATTTTACTGAAAATTTTTTTACAAGTAAAGTTGAAATTTGTTCAATATTTTCTTGCTTTTTCATTAATGCCTTGACTGTAAAATAGTATTCTTCTTTCTCATCTATGTTAATAATACTTTTTTGTATTCCTCTTTATTCCAACCCCTATTTTTATAACTATAGGTTTCCAAAATATTATATTTATCAGTTTCTTTAAATGCAGTTAGGGTAATTAACTGTTCTCTATTCTTCTCTTTTAATGAACCAGTTAACTTAATATGATGGTTTTCATCTTTCTCCACTTCCCAGTTAAACTGTTGATATTTTTTCTTCAACTCAGATTTTCTTTTATAGTGGAATGTCAACACCAAACTGGACAACTTTTATAAGGCCTGTTTCTTGAATTCTACTGGCGTTAAGTAACCGAGTGTTCCATGAATTCGAATATGGTTAAACCAATGAACATAATCATTTAATTTCAGTTTTAGCTGTTCAAGAGAAGTAAAATGGGCTCCATTTGCGAATTCCGTTTTGAAGACTTTGAACATAGCTTCGGCGACGGCGTTATCGTATGGACATCCCTTTGTACTCAAAGATCTTTGAATCCCAAATGTTTCTAAAGCCTCGGAAAGTAGTTTATTATCAAACTCTTTTCCTCGGTCTGTATGAAACAGTTGAATGTTATGAAAGTTACCTTTAATGCTTGCCAATGCTTTATATACCAGGTCAGCTGTCTTATTTGGACCAGCACTATAGCCGATAATTTCTCGGTTGAAAAGATCGACAAATAAGCATACGTAATGCCATTTTTTCTCGACACGGACGTATGTTAAATCACTTACAACTACTGTTAATGCTTCTTCTTGGTTAAATGGACGTTTTAACTCGTTTCGGGTAGGAGCTTCATTACTGGATTGTTTATATGGCTTGTATTGTGCCACCGTATAATTCGATACCAAGCCTAGTTGTTTCATAATCCGACCGATTCGACGACGAGAAACGATCCAGTTTTGCTTCTTTAACTCTACTTTGAGTTTGCGAGTACCATAGTTACAACGACTTCCCTTAAAAATGCGTTGAATTTCATTGGAAAGCTCCACTTCTTCTCTTTCATGGGCTTCTTTTTCGCACAAATTGGCTTGATAGTAGTAACTACTTTTGGGTATATGGAGGACGTTACACATTGCTGATACTGAATATTTGTGTGTGTTATTTCGAATCACATTTATTTTCGTCCCATGATCAGCGCAGCTTGCTTTAAAATGTCATTCTCCATCATTAAGCGTTGGTTTTCTTTGCGTAATCTCATTAACTCGTTCTCTTCCTCTGTACGATTATCTTTCGCAAAAAAGGATCCAGTTTCTTGATGATTTTTAATCCAACGATCTAATGAGGATGGTGTGATTTCATACTCTCGGCAGATATCCGCACGGGACTTTCCATTTTCATATAGCTTTACTAATTGAAGTTTAAATTCGGCTGTAAAAGTTCTACGTTGGCGCGGCATTGTACCAAGCTCCTTTAGGTTAGTATGTTTAGTGTACTAGCCCTTATAAATTCTGTCCAACTTAGTGTAGCCGATTCATAGTATTTCTTTAATGAAGAATCACTCTTCTCCTCTTTTTTTGTGAAGATAGACCACTGAGCAATATTAGCATTTATCGATTGGAGATTATCAATAGTTTGTAGTAATTTATCCTCTTTTCCAAGGACCTTAAAATTAAAATGAAAAAATAAAGAAATTAAAAGGACAGAAGCTGTTGAATAGATAATTGTTTTCTTCATATAAATATCCCCCTTCTAGCTTCATACTGTCCTATTTTAATTGTTTTTATACCTAATAGTCTTTTAATCTATTAAGCAAATATTAACTAGCAAAAATATGAAAAGGTTATAAAGCAAACTCTATAACCTTTTCTATCAAAATCAAAGACTTTCCTTGATTCGATCTATTCCCACTCGCTTAACAAATTTATAAAATTTTTCTCTCTTCTTACCTTCACAAATATATAATTCTATGATTTTATCAGCCTTTTGATATAGTTGCTCTGGTGAAAGATCCTTAAATAATAATGTTCCTATTTCTGCATCTTTCCCAGTACTTTCCCCCCCAATATACAAGGAATAAGTATCTTTTATTTTCATTACTCCTATATCGTTTACTAATGGTTCACCACAACCCACGGGACAACCAGTATAAGCAAATTTCAAAGTAAATGGTACTTCCCTACCTGCAACTCTTCTGTTCAATTCCTGTGCTACAGGCATACCTTCCTCCTCAGAACCTTTACAAAAATTACATGTACGTAGGCTTTTCACATAATTGCCTACTGGATAACAACTTAATCCAGACATCCTAAATTCCTTCATTATTTCTTGAGCATTACTTTTTGGAATCTCTAAATATATTTGTTGGAAGGTAGTTAATTCTACCTCTTGATTCTCATCTAAATATTTAGCCAGAATCGATAGTTGCCTTGCATTTATTCTAGCTCCGAACTGGATACCACCGTTAACAGTAATTTTTATCTTTTCAGCCCCCATTTTGTCCAACTCCCATATTAATTTTAATGATAAAAAAAGGCTACCGTAAGGTAGTGACCCCTTAAAGTTAGAGTTTTTATTACACAGCTAATTGGCTGGCATGAGTTCGGAATTTTACCGGACTCATGCCGGCCAGTTTTTGTTTAATTCGATCGTTGTTATAGTAATGGATGTACTTCTCAATCTTCATCTTCAAGGCTTCATAAGAAATTAATTGTTCTCCGTAATACATTTCCTGCTTCAGTAAGCCAAAGAAGTTTTCCATTGCTGCATTGTCTGCACATGTTGCTTTGCGAGACATGCTTTGGTACATCTTATTTTCTTTCAATGTGTGTACCCATTTGTAGTGCTGATAGTGCCAGCCTTGATCGGAGTGAATGGTGGTTCTATATTTGGCACGCTCTTGAATAATAGGAAGCACCTGTTTTAATGAATCCATCACAAATTCCAGCGTTGGACTTTTAGACATACTAAACCCAATAATTTCGCCGTTATATAAATCCATGATAGGGCTTAAATACAACTTCTCATCATTTGTACATTTGAATTCCGTTACGTCGGTCACAACTTTTTGAAGGGTATGTGGTGTGTGGAAACGACGGTTCAAACGATTTTTCGCCACTTTCCCAACCGTACCTTTATACGATTTGTAGCGTGATTTACGCACGAATTTTTCGCATTTCAAACCTAGTTTCTTCATGATACGTTGTACTTTCTTATGGTTAACGGGGTAACCTTGCGTTTTCAATTCCGCATGAATACGACGGTAACCATATCTGCCTTCATGCTTCTCAAACGTCTCTAAAATCAGCGTTTCCCACGTTTCATTTGGATTCTTTTGTTTCATCTGTTTGATTTGATATTGATACGTTGCCTCTGGAATTTTCACTTGTGTTAAGACATCTTTTAATCGGAATCCTTCTTCTTTAAGTTCGAAGGCGATGGCTGCTTGTGCTTTTCGAGGAAGGCATCCGGATTCTCTCGAAAAGCCTTCAACTTTTTTAAATAGGCAACCTCTAAACGAAGCATTTCATTTTCACGTTCTAACTGTTCCTCACGTGACATTGGTTTATTCTGTTTATTCGCTGTTGTTTTTGGTTTTTTAGACATAGACGGGCGCCCCTTTGCTTTTTGTTGCAGGCCCTCTATTCCTTCTTTTTCTAATTTACTGTTCCAATTGGCGATTAAACTCGGATTATTTATCCTAAATTGAATCGCTGTCTCTTGAAAAGAAGCACCTGTTTGTTTCATAAAGTGTAATACATCCAATTTGAATGAACAGGGTATTCCTCATTAACTATTTTCCGTTGTAACCCTTCCTCGCCAAAAGCTTTATAAGCACTTACCCAATTCTTAATTGGCGAAGAAGATGGAATACTGTATTTTTGCGCCAATCGGTCATAACTTAAAGCACTTTGCAAATACTCTTGTACAATTTTCAGTTTGAAATTCCCACTATATTTAGCCATAAAAAAACACCCCCAAAAGTTAGATTTCAACTCTAACTTTTGGGGTGCAGCACTTAAGATAGCCTTTTTTATTATTCTACTGGAGATAATTCACTTTCAGTAACCCATTGATGGTTCGTTACTTTTTCTCCCCCTGTAGTTGGAGTGTAATCGACCATATAAACCGTTGTTTTCTCTGCAGAATCAATTGTAGCCTTTGCCCCATTCATGCCTTCCATATGAGCTGCATTGATTATTACTTCTGTACCTGGCTCAATTGCTTCATCCCCAGCATCTTCAATTTCTTCTTGAATCACCCATTTATGGTCTGTTACTTTCTCTCCACCTGTTGTAGGTGTGTACGATATCGTATAAACAAATGTATCATAAGCACCTACAATAGTTGCCTCAGCACCGTCCATGCCTTCCATATGGTCTGCATTGATGATAGCATTACTTCCTACATCATACTTAGGATTTTCAGCGACTTTTAAACCTTCAGGCACTTCTCCTGATCCTGACATATCCATACCTTCCATATCTTGAGAAGACATATCCATACCTTCTTCTTCACTTGAGTTTGAGCTATTATCGTTGTTATTGTTAGAACAAGCAGCTAATAATAAGACCAATAGAGTCAAGATAAGACTGCTTTTCATAAAAGTTTTTTTCTTCATTTTTCCTCTCCTTTTTCTGGTTCAATAATTAGAATGCTTTTTCTCATAAAAACATCTGAAAAATGATGGGAAATATTGATTAGAATTCAGCTTCTGCTCCTCCCTATGTATTTTTCCCTATTTTACTAAGAAAAAATGCATAAATTATGCAGAATTTTTTATCCTAAATTAAGAACATCCTTATAATACTAAATAATAACAATAACGGAACAACTGAAAAAACAAAAATCCAATAAGTTATTTATTTGGTAAATAACTTATTGGATTTGTTCTATTGATAAATCAGCTTAAGAAACCATTTTTCGGCAAATCTCTGCGCATTTAAAACAAGACTCTGCACATTTTTGGCAGTGTTCATGATGACTGTGTTTTTTACATTCTTCTCCACATTTTTCACAAATCTCTGCACATAACAAACATATTTCCTTCATTACTGGACTATTAGACTGGATAGCCTTAGCGGCTAAGCTACAAATGTCTGCACACTCTCTATCTAGCCTGATGCAATCGACCATCATTTTAACGTCATCCTCTTTTAAACAAGCATCAAAACAGTAATTGCATGCCTCCATACATTCTAAACAAGCTTTTACACATTCTTCGTAAGTCATATTCATATTATTACCTCCTCAATAGTTTTAGTAACAATATTATACTTCCCATAAGATATTTAAATAAACTACATAAAAAATGCATATTTAATAGGATTTTGTTTAATTAAATGCAAAATTTCTACACAATTTTTTTATAAAATGATGAAAAAAACGCTAGGAGAATTATGATGAAAAAAATCTTAATCATAGGAGGAGACAAAGGGTATTATTGGTTTAAACTCCTAAAGAGATACGGATTTGATTGCATTGAACCCGTAAATCCTAAAGATATGATTAATTCTATTATTAGTCAAAACATTACTATGGTATTAATAGATAACTCCTCACTAAAACTAAAAGTGGAAGACATATGTAAGGAAATTAGAGTTGTTTCTTCTGTCTTTTTAGTAGTAATTAGTAATAATACTAATGATTCACTGGTTAGTATCCTTAAAAATGGTGCGGATATTTGTTTAAAAGAACCAATTTATGAAGAAGAATTATTAGCTAGGATAAACTCATTATTCCGTACTCTACCTAAAGTGAAGAGTGAAGTCTATACATTTAATCATTTACAATTAGAGAAAAGTAAGCATGAATTGACTTATAATAAAAAACTGATACCACTTTCTCAAATTGAAATTAAAATTATAGAATTGCTGATTAATAATCCTAATAAAGTTCTAACCCCCAGTTCCTTAATAAAAAGTATTTGGACACACAATCCTATTAGTCAACAAACTCTTCGCTCATACATTAGAAACATTAGAGATAAAATTAGAGAAACAGGATTTCCTATTGATAAACATTTAGAAACAATATGGGGTGTTGGTTATATTTGGAAGCAAGATGGTTGATTTTATTACGGTTATTATAGTTGATTTTTTCACTCTCTTTACCTCCCTTTAAAGTAATTTTTCCAAAAACGTTTATGATTATGCTACAACCCTAGCGACATAAAAAGGACTTCCCTTTAATTAGGAAATCCCTGTTATACTTAATACGAGGAATTACTCTTCAACACAAGAGTAGAGCTATTCCTTTACTTATAAACAAAACACTCTCTGTCTAGAGAGTGTTTTGTTTAGTCAAAATTGTTTCCCTTTTGGGTTATCTCATTCACTTTTAAAATATGTATCCATTATAACATTACCTGTTATTTTATAAGTTTTTGTAATTCTTTTACCGTTTTATCTTTTTGTTCAAATAGGTTTTGAAGTTGATTGTTTTTTGCTTTTTCCATAGTGGATATGACACCGTTTAATCTATTCTTCTCTGTTTTTTCTTTTGACTCTAAATTGCTAATTTTGTAATTAAGAACTGTTTTAGAAATCGATCCCCTTTTAAATTGAGAATTCCATTTGTCCTTTTCGAAACTAGTTGTTAAACCTAGTAATTTAATCTCTGTTTCCTTCCCTTTTATATCGTTATCAAAATGTAATCGAATGGCCTGTGTTTTGTATTTAACAACAGCTTTATTGATTAAAGTAATATTATTCATAATCTCATCTGTTCCAGCATTCATTTCTATTCTTTTAGATTCTTCTTTTTGCATGGAAGAGATATTGTATTCCATCGATTTCCCTATAGAGGCTAATTGTTTCGATTGAGAATCATTTAATTGTGCGATCTTCTTTTCAAAATTCTTCTCTATGTTCGTTTGTTCCGTATCTATATTACTTAATTTTTTATTATACGTTTGCTTCGCTTGTGTAGCATTCTTCTTTTTTTCCTCTTTATACACTTGTAACGCTTCATATCTTTGTTCCGTTATTTTAAATAGCTGACTTTTCTTTGTGACTTCCTCTACTAGAATAAGGCTCTCTATTTCTGTCTTTACTGTTTGTTTTTCCTCTTGATAGTAATCCAACATGGAATTATTCAAGTATCTTAAAATCTCATTTTCCTTCTTGGGTATACTTCCACTTGTATCAACATTAGAAGCTGCTTCTACACGTGTGTTTTCCAAAGTAATTGGATTAACCAATCCTCCAATAGTCAGTATTCCTGTAAGTGTTAATCCCATCATAAATTTCTTTTTTCTATCCATCTATTCATCTCTCCTAAGCTTTAATAGAGTAATTATATAGGGTTAAAAATAGTGCAATTGTTACTTATGTCAGTATAATCAAAAAAAGTTATTCGACATTATCCCTGACACTGTGAAAAACCTTAGTTGGTATTAACTTTCAACAGCTGGTTGTAAATGAAGCAAGAACAGCGTATTATGTTCGTTAAGTTAATGCGATGCGATAAAACTATAGAAAGAAGGATATTTATGCTTAAATTAGGGCTAAGAATATTAGATCGGTTAGGTACAAAAGAAAACATTACCTTTGGTTCCGTTTATATTGCGTTAGGCTGCATTTATAAATTAGAAGAACAAATTCTATATGTACGTAAATTCGCTGAAATAGATCCGGATTATGTTATAACTTTAAGAAAGTATGTGGAGAGAGAATCTAGGAGAACAGGAGATATGGAGATTGCTAAGGGCTGGTATAAAGCCATTTCTATTGTGGATTCTGAGAATGATGAAAATTAAAAGTCAAACCTTTAAAGACATAGGTTTTAATGGCTTATGGTTGGGTCACTCTTGGAATCCCAGTAAACAAGAGTGCCCCAACCACTTGCATGTAAGGTGATAGCAAGCAAATGGATTTAAACTTGCTACTCTTATATTATTCCCAAAGTTATAACATTTATGTATAGTTATATCGCACCTGGAGTCACAATGTAAAAAAGGTTTAAAATAACAAAAAGAAGAGGATATTACTCCCCTTCCTTTTATTGAGTTTCGCTAATAACTTTTGGTTAGAAGTGACGAGCTTCTACCCTCTTATTATACCATGAATAGGAACTGATTCTTGAATCATTAAATATTAGTAACTCGCTGAACTCGGTGATTAAATTTTTCTTTCCAATAGCCTGTAGTCATATCCTCTATAGCTACCCCATTGGAACTTTGAGCACCAATGAATTTACCATCACCTATATAAATACCGACATGCCCATCCTTTTTATATGTATCAAAAAAGACTAAATCACCTGGCTGCATTTCCTTCTCTTCAACAGCAGTACCCCTATTTTTTAATGTCTCCGTACTTACTGAGCTTTGTTCTCCTAACTGAACCCCTATTTGATTATACGCCCAATAAACGAAGCTAGAGCAATCAAATCTACCGTTCTTTACATCCTCTTGATTGCGACCACCACCAAATACATAAACGGAGTTTCCAATCCACCGGTTACCTACAGTAGTAACGTCATACTCCCCACCGGATTTCAGTTGAACATCTCCATCCTTAGAGATTTGGGTACCATTTTTGAAGTTTTCAGCTAAGTTGATTACTTTTTCCACATACCAGTCTGCATGGTTATAATGCCAGATAGCTTTTCTCGGATCTGTGGCAAATCCATTACTAGATAAATAGTTAGCAGCTGCAGCTACTCCATCTGCAACGCTATAAGGGTCTGCTTTGCCGTCATTATCTGCATCCACACCATAACCATTTCCCTTTTTGATTGTTTCTAGGTCAGTAATATCTACATCCTCTCCAACCAAACCTCCGCTCGATTCATACTTGTACCCAACCCAAGTACTTGGAATGAATTGCATGCTACCAATTGCTCCAACCGAAGAAGTCATAGTAGGACTAGTGGAGAAGCTTGTCTCTATGGAATGAATGGCAGCCAGATAGTACCAAGGTACACCATATTCTTTTTCTCCGTACAGATAGTACTTCATATACTGTGATGGAACTCCAGTAACGCTTGTATCTATAGATGGACTAATAACAGTAGTATTAGAAGGGATATTACTTTGACCAAAGAATGCACTTCCCTGTTCTGCTCTCTCCTCTTCATTGCTGATTGCCTCTTCTATTAGGTTCTTTTCTTTCTCTATTTTCTTGTTTTTTTCTAGGAGTTGTTGCTTTTGTTCCTTGGAAGCTGCTTCTTTTTGTTTCAGCTGCTCCACCAATTGTTCCTTTTCACTTTGTTGTTCTTGTAGCTGTGAAACCATGCCTTCTAATTCCACTTGGTTACTTTCCAGTTCCGACGTAGCTTCATTTAGCTCTTCTTGCAGCGTAAGTAATTGACTTACCTGTTGAACGTTATCCAATAAATATTGTTGTTTATTAACTGTCGTAATGGCAGGAATTCCAAGGATTAGATCTTGATGGACCATTTTACTTAACTGACCATCTGGATCTATTTCCTTCATTTGTTTGTTAATCGTTTCTAACCGAGAAGAAATAGATTCTAATCGTTCCTGTTCTTTTTTTATGGTAAGTTGATTCTGCTCCAACGCCTTATCATACTGGTTCAATTGTCGTTCCAGAATAACTCGTTCATTTTTATAAGCGTTTATCTCTTTATCCATCTTTGTGACTTGTTCCTGAATGCTGTCTTGATTACTTTGTAAGTGATCGGATACCGTTTGACTTTGTTCTTCTGCACTTACATGCGTTGTTCCAATTACCCCAACACTTAAACAAATAGCAGCTATTTTCTTCATATTTCCTCCTTAAATATAAAAACCCCTAAGAAGACATAGGATTACTATATCTCCTTAGGGGCTCTCCCTTTATTTATATTTGATTATTAAATCCCTTTACTAAAGTCACTCCACTATCCCTGCAGCAATCGTCTGAAATAAAGGGCGTAACGGACTTTTTCGTTTCTTCATTATCTTTACCATTTGAACGATTTCTCTGAGCTCTGTGTCGGATGAAACTTCAATTATTACTTCCCCTAAAGCTTCCCCCCTCATAATAGAACGATTAGAGCAAGGTACCGAGATGAACTTTTCTTTTTTCAATATATTTCTGAGAAACCTCTTGTCGTGCTCGTGTGCAACCGATTTAGGGTCTGCCTCTAATAAGTATGCCTCCATATTCACTTTTCCTTCTCCCTTACGCTACTTCCTCGGCGATAGTGTCGTTTACCTTGTTCGCAAACTCCTGAAGGTTCCCTTTTTCTAGGATAGAGATTTGAATAGGGATAGAATGGCCAGCATTATTGGTTACAATTAAGGTAGATGTATAAGAATTAAATAGCGGCACGATTCCTAACACCAAAAATAAAAGACCAAATAAATTAAAATTAAATAACTCTGGTATACCAATCAAGGTAAAAACTAAACCAATCGCAAAGCGTTTTAAGTGGAATTTTGTAGAGGTAGAAACGCTCGCAATAGATTTCAAAGGCATCGTTACTTCGTTTTTTCCTAATGGCAAAAGGCTAAATAAGGTGTTGCGATCATATCCCTTAAATCGTTTATTCGTTAGCGCTAAATCAGTAGTTAACCACCTTAACACCACATTGGTACAATAAGTATCCTCCATAATCACTCTTTCATTTTTAATTTCTGACATGATTAAAATCACTCCTTTTAAAAATAAAAAAGCCCCTAGAAGAGAACATACCTGTGGCATGTTCTACATCTAGGGGCTCTCCCTTTAGTGTTATCTAAATTAAGTTAAGTTTATCAATGTAACGGGATATTGTAAAGAAGGAATAAGGTACTAACCTAAATCCCTATTATTTTCATCCTTAATCAACCGTTTTTTAATTATTTCAACTCTACTCATTTGTTTACTGTAACTAATCACGAATAATAAATTTTTCTCTTTCTTCATCTGTAAGATCCTTTGGCTTTTTCCCATGTTCAGCACAATATTTAGACAATGCTCTGAATCGAATTTTAGGTTCATTAGTTTCCTTTGGATCTACAAAGATGCCATCTGGAAAATATTTATCTGCCTTATCAAATTCCTTAAGCATATCATTCCTCACCTCTTCATTATTGTTTCCAACATGAAGATTCCGCAAAACACTATAATCTGATAAATCACGAGCTATTTTACCCATTGTATAGCACCTCCAGGAAAATACCTTTTTGCTAGTCTCTGACCAATGTTCTCATCAAAAATGATTAATTGACTTTTCTCTTCGAATAATTCGCCACCAAGCTCATTTGATGTGTAAAAATTAATTGTTTCTGTCTTAGATGTTAAATGCATATAACCATCGCAACCATTCTCTAAACTATACTGGCAAGCAAAGGCAACAAGATTATTTCCTACACCTTTATATATTCTAAAATCGTTAACTCCATACCTCTCTAATCCAATCCTGTAAAGCTTATTTTCCTTAGAAGATTCAGCTGAAACTAGTTGTACTCTATATTCCCCCTTATACACTCTTAAGGCAACTATACCTTGAGCTATTCCAGGGTATTCTTTTGTCTCTAATGAAAAGACTTCACAATCTTTATTAAAATCATTTTTAAAATTGAATACCCAATTTGGAGGAATATATTCTCCTACTTCATTTTTACCCACTCTACGGTAATAACAATCTACGAATTGACGCGTCCTGATATTATATAGCATAGTCTCATTCACTTTCTATATATATTATACAATTATACCATATTCTAAAATCATAGAATCCAAGCATTTAATAAATTCAAACTTTTCAGACATATAATATAGTAATACTATAATGGTTTAATTATGTTTTTTGATTTATTCTCCCTGAGCAACAGATACTGTATCCCTGTATTTAAACTTCTTTTAATGTCAACCTGATGTCTATGGAAATTTTAAGTTCTTATAGGTGCAAAAATTATGAGTCATTCTCCCAAAACAAAAGGACAAAGATCAACTCTTTATCCTTTACTTTTTTTATTTTGATATTAAAAGGCTCTACTCCTATTAACTTGGAATAAAGCCTACTTTTTTATAAAGATGCAACCTTAGAAAGTTTAGATAACCTTCTTCTATTTATTAAATTACTGATTTTAAATGCAAGAGATTCTTTTCGCTTCGCTGTAAATTCAACTGTAGCCGATTGTTCTTCTGAGGCTTTTAGCATCTCATAATAACGAGCTCTAGCTGAATCCAATATCTCATTAATATCAGAGACTATGATAGCTCTTTGTTTGTCTCCAAAAGCATCCATAAGCAACAATTTTAATTCATCAACTTTTTGTTTTTCTTCATCAGTCAATACATCCAATAATCGCATAGGTCAATGTTCTCCTTCCATGATCCTTAAAGTAACTTCGGCCTTATTTGTTATTTACATTATACTACATTTGAGCCAATACTAAATCTAATTAAAGAAGAAGCAATTATTGTTCCTTCTTATTTTTAGGCATTGGTAAGACTTCCTTTACTATGCTATCCACCTTTTTCATTTTAGGTTCTTATAGGTGCAAAAATTATGAGTAATTTCCAAAAACAAAAGGACAAAGATCAACTCTTTATCCTTTACTTTCTTTATTTAGATATTAAAAAGGCTCTATTCCATTTATCTTGGAATAAAGCCTACTTTTCTATAAAGATGCAACCTTAGAAAGTTTAGATAACCTTCTTCTATTTCTTAAATTACTGATTTTAAATGCAAGAGACTCTTTTCGCTTCGCTGTAAATTCAACTGTTGCAGATTGTTCTTCTGAAGCATTTAACATTTCATAATATCTAGCCTTCGCTGTATCAAATATTTCTCTAACTTCTTGTCCTAAAACATATCTTTCCTTATCACTAAAAGCATCAAGAATAAGCAATTTCAATTCATCTACTCTTTGCTTTTCTTCAGCAGTTAATACATCCCTTAAGCGCACCATGGTCATTTCTCCTTTCTCTTTTTGCCTCAACGTTCTATATAATTATTAATATTATACCACAAATGACCTTTTGCTAAATATGAAGAAGGAGCAATTTTTATTGTTCTTTCTTTTTTTTATTAGCTGGTGGTAATTCTTCGTTCTCCTCTAAAACAAGTGAATTTACAACTTCGCTGTTCTTTAATGTTTTATCTTTCTCGACCATATTAATTGCATTTTCCCCTGCATATCCGCCTAAAATTGCTGTTAAAAAGATACGCTCCATTCCATTAGGATCTGCAAATAAAATCGCAACAACTGCAACAACTGCACCAAATCCAATGTCTAAGAGTACACCTGGGTTAAAAGTTGTTTTATGGTTTCTTGGTTTTTTAATAGTATTGTTTCTTTTCGCGTGAGTTAACAAACCCATAAAACCGCCAATACAACCCGCAATAACTAAATTTTCCAACAAACTTATCACCTCTTTATGCTTAATTGTCAATAAACGCAAAAAAGCCTTTGAGATAATAAACCCGATATTTACGCAAAGTAAATAAAGAGTCTATTAGCCCAAAGGCTGCTACGTTTATTAGTTAACCTGCTAATCTAAAAAGATTGCAAAAAAAAGTAAAAATGAAAAAGTAAAATACTTTTCTATTTTACTATATTTTACGTTAACTACCAACTAGTTTTATATTTTTCTCTTTGAACTTAAGAGATTTGCTTTTCCCCTATATTTAATTTCTGATATTGCAGGATCAGATCATCTAATTTTTTACTTAATTTAAGTGTTTTATCTGACCTAAAACCTTCGCTTAATCCTATATTAATCATCTCATTTCTAACATTCTCTATGCGATCTAAGATCTCTTCCAATATTGTTCCTCTCCTAACTTCGTATGTATTATCTCCGTTCCCCTAATATCTGTAAATCCATATTTTATCTATACAATCTCCTCATTCTAAACTGAGCGGCTGTCTTACCATTTCCTAATTCTTCATAAGATTTTTAGCATGATTAAGGTAATCTAGAACACTTTTTACAGTAGTAGATGCTTCATCCAGGATTGATTCTTTTACTACATTTGTATTAAAGACATTCTCTTCACTGTCGGCATATCCTGAAATACTCCAGATATTAAGGCTATTATTTTTCGCTAATTCCTCTGCTTCTTTATATAAATCCGTATATTCATAATCATTATAAAGATAAGCAACTTTAGCTAATCCTTCTGCTATAAGTAAATACTGTATACTCTTACCACCGACAAAAGCATGGACTAGTAATCTTCCATATTTATCGGTTTCACCAGCCTTAGGATCACTCTTAATTTGTATCTCTTTCCCTTCCACAAGCTGTGAAAGAAATGCTTGTGCGTCTTGTCCGTAAGGTTCATTTTTCCCTTTTGTAATCTCTGGAGTGTTAATGGATAAAAGGCGGGCTTTCGATCCATCTTGAAATACAACGGTATCACCATCAATAACCCGTTCAACGGTCATCGTTCGCATCTCTTCTATTGTAGATTCTTGTGTTTCTTCTGTGCCATTTATCAGATTTTCAAGGAATGAGCCACTCTCACTTGCTGAATCCTTTGCAACTTCATATGTTTTCCTATCTGTATAATCCATTAGATCACTAGAAGAACAGCCACTTAGCAAAACAATCATACATATGGCGATAATTACATTTTTAAAATTTCTCATTAAAGTCCCACTCCTATATAGAAAAATAAAAGAACACCAATATACCACTAAAACTTACCTAAAAGTTGTATTCGAGGTGTTCTCATCCATTTTTTATTTAATTATCTTAACTACATCCAGATCCTTTTCCTCTTTCTCTTTGTTTATCCCTCAAGCCTCTCTGTACACTTTAATTAATAATCAACTCTCTAAATCCATCTCTTTTTTGCCCCCTTTTAAAAACAAAAAGAAGCCTTCAGGCCTAAACAAAATTTGCATACATCGAAATGAAATACAAAATTTGTTTTTTAGGCCCAAAGGCTTCTTGTTTATTAGTTAGTCTGCTAATCCATACGGATCGCTAAAAAATTGAAATTTAAAATAATATTACCAATACATCTTACCATATTTTTCTTACTTCATCTATTTGAACATGAAAAATTTCGCTTTTCTCTTCTCTATCCTCTCTTTTAATTCTTCATACTCTTGTAGTAATTCCTTTGTTCGAGCATCTCTTTTCTCTTTCGGATCACCAAATTCTACAACTTGGTACTTTGGTTTAAACGGAAAGATTTTTCCCATTTCGTACACCCCTTCTTAATTTCCATCATTAAAATAATTAGAAACAATGTCTGCTAAAAGTTCTTCCATCGTTATATTTTTTTCATCAGAAGCTTGTTTCACTTTCTTCTTGAGAGAAGAGGGTACCGCAAAAGTTAATATCTCATGATCACTATCAATATATATACCTTTACGAGATGGAGTAATACTTCCCTCTTTAAGGTGAAGATTTAAGAGGTCAACGATTTTTTCGTTAAGCAAATTGTCTGGAAATACATATGGCTTTATTTCTAAAGTTAATATAGACTCTTCTAATCCTAATTTCATATTTTTTGGCCCCAGGTGACTATAACAAATTTCAATAAAATCATAGAGAGGGTAGTCAATCTTGTCCTGATAAGAAAATGCGAATGTAGCATATCCCTTTTTAGATACATAACCATGGTCCACAATAAGTGTTTGTGGTAAGTAACCGTTACCCTCTATTTCATTTATTGTTATCCTTAAACCTGATTTAGTTACCAGCACAGGTTCATAATCTTCTATTAAAATCCTTGCCTCCATACCATCCTGGTTAGCAAAGCGTTGAAACCATGCAGTTTCTAAATCCTTATCATAAAACTCCTTTTTTTCTGCACGCTTTTTACCTAGATACTTTTTAGAGAAACGATCAAATTCTTCTTTACTTATGAAATTAAGTTCTCTTCCTTTATATATGTGTTTTTCTGCTTTTAATAATCCTTTAGCTACATATTGAGAAATAGTGACAGTATGTAAATTTAATATCTTTGCGACATCACCAGTTGTATAACCTGGCTTTTCTAATTCTTTCTTAAGACGAAGTAGATCTGCTTCATAAAAGTATTTTCTATTATCTATATGCCAACTCGCCTCATTCGAAGGAGTAAGTTTGCCTTCCTTAACATATTTATGAATTGTTGTTACCTTAACATTTAACAGTTCAGCCGCTTCCTTCGTAGACAGCTCTTTACTGTACTGTTTATCATCCATTTAGTTCACCCTTAATAATCATATTTGGGTATATTATATCATTTGAAGACCGTTTTTATAAACACGCTAATAAAATAGGTAACTTTTATAAAATAAGCACTTAACTTTATATTACATCATGAATCTTCGGTTTCTCTTTTTTTGATTGCCTCATTAATAAGGGTAGCTGCATTCGTACAATATTCCTTCACCAGTGATTCTAATTCTTCCTTTGTTGGATTTGGTAAGGCTTCACTAACGGCTGTAAACTGTTTGACTTGAGATTTACCTCCTCCTAACATAAGACTTACCTCCACTACATTAGAATAGAAAAATCTATTTACCTCGACACGATAACCATCTTTAAACTCATGTAGAAAATAAACTGTCTTCCTCACTCTTACCTTTTTTCTAAACCCAATTTCTCTTTCTTCTTTTTTAAAGGCTGTTTTCGCATAGATTGTTGCTATTTTGACCATCTTTATAAGAGGTGATAAAATACTCTTTCAGGAGGCGGTTTTTCTATGATGAAAGATATCTATGCCCATTTTTCGGATTTAACTAAAGATGAGCAAATTCAACTTTTTAACCTTTTAAAAGAAGATTTCATAGATAATAATGATGCAGATATGAAAGATGCGTTTACAATAATTAGAGAAACCCGTTTTAAAGAGGGCTTAGGTTGCATTCATTGTGGAAGTGTGAAAGTTAAGCGTAATGGGAAGTACAGAGATAGACAAAGGTATCTCTGTCGTGACTGCGGGAAGTCCTTCAATGACCTCTCTAATACACCGATTTCTGGGACACGATATCTTGGTAAGTGGGCTAAATACTTTCAAATGATGGTAGAAGGATACACTCTACCGAAAATCGCAAAGAGGTTAAAAATCCATATCTCTACTGCATTTTACTGGAGGCATAAAATCCTTTTCGCCCTGCGTTCAATTGGATATCAAATGTTGAAAGGGATTATCGAAAGCGACGAAACCTTTTTTAAAGAGTCTCTAAAGGGGAGGAGAACTTTGGACAGGGAACCTAAGAAACGTGGAGGTAGAGATAAAAAGAGAGGTATTAGTAATCTTAAAATTGCTGTTGTGGTCGCTCAGGACCGAAGTGGGCAGGTCATTGCTCAGAAGGCTGGAACTGGTCGAGTAAGAGCTGAAGAAATTGACGCGGTTATTGGAAGTTATATTGACCCGTCTTCTTTGTTGTGCACAGATACAGCTACCAACTACAAAAAATTCGCTCTTATCAAGTCACTAAAACACGAACCCATCAATCTGAGCAAAGAGGGATATGTCAAAAAAGGCATCTACCACTTGCAGAACGTGAACAACTACCATAAACGATTAAAGGGGTGGATGGATAGATTTCAAGGAGTGGCTACAAAATATTTGGATAATTACCTTTATTGGTTCAGCTTCCTTCAACAAAGCAAGAAGTTGGCTGAAAAAGAACAGATAAACCAAATGCTCCTCAGTTCTTGTCAAAACTCAAATAATATAACTGTGAATTTCTTACGAGAGATATAGAAAAGCCATTCTGTTAAGGAACGGCTTTAATTGTTATTCATTTAAGGAATTCTGAGACAACATTTTTCTAATTATTCTTATTTGACCTCTATGGTTAATTTCATCTTCAAATACGTGAAACCAAATAAAATAGTTGTTAGATTGGTGGTTATCCCATATTCTGTTTTCGTACAACCAAACATCATCTAGATTAGCGAATTCTTTAAAAGTTCTATTTCTAACTTCTTCTAGTTTGGCTATATAAAACTCTAAGGGATGTCCTTTGATATGTGTCCTGCCTTTATCTCCAAGACTGTATGGTGCACCCCATTCTTCCATTTCTTGTCCGTTCGGTTTCCGACCATCAAAAATCTCTATTTGAAACCCCTTTTCAACAGCAGCCATATGCAATAAAAGGGCACCGATACTATTACTATCCTTGCTCGGTAAATAGTCTAATTCGGCAGTCGTTAAGCCATTTACGGCTTCTAAAGTCGTTTTTCTAGCATAGTTCATTTGCGAGACAAGATGACCTATTTGGGAGCTAAATCCATCTAATTTTTCAATCTTAAATTCCATAGAACTTGCACCTCATTTACTCGGATAGAAATCTGGATATCTTTTATAACAATAATACCATAAAAAGTAAATTTTATCCTTGTCTTTATTGAAAGCAACAATTCTTACGAAAAGAGCCTTTTTAAAATAGTATTTTTCCTCCATGGAATTTTTTCTCCTTCTAGAGTAAATCTAATTTTTGTTAGTAAATCAATTTAACATCATTTAAACAAACGTAAAAATTAACTATAAATTTAACTATAAAATCATAATTAATTTTATCATAAACTTCCAAATGTGGTAAACACATAACTTATAAGTATTATTTATTAATAAAACTAACTTATATGATACTGTTAAGAGTTCCCAACTTTTTTTACTCTTATAAGGAGGTGTATAGAATGAATGATCTTGTTAGAGTAATCGGAGAAAGAATAAAATACTTCCGCTTAAATAAAGGGTATACGCAAGAAAAACTAGCTGAAATCGCCAACATTCATTCCGCTTATATTGGTGGTGTGGAAAGAGCAGAGAGAAATATTTCTCTTGGAACATTAAATAAAATAACGCAAGCATTAGAAATAGAAGCTAAAGATTTATTTAAACCAATTAGTGAAACGGAACAAATTATTAATAAGGACGTTTTGTTAACAACACATATGAACCTTTTAAGTTCAAGATCCCAGGAAGAGCTTATACTAATCCATGAATTAGTAAGTAATTTAGTATCTATATTGGATAAAAATCAAACTAATGAAGATTAAACAGTAAAATTAGTGTATAGAGGGGATTGTTTATGAAAGACCCAGGAATGTTAGGTTAAAGAGAACATACTCCTGTTCAAATGGGAGATTCAGGTGAAGGTATACAAATTAGATTTTGGTTTTAAGATAAATAAGATTCAGGTAAAATTGGTGTGAAAACTAGAAAATATCCAGGGGAATAGATGTAAGGATTTAGCAATTAATCCTCAATGGTGGTTGAATTTTGCTTTAAACAGATTTATATATCCACTTACTATTGGTATGGTTCATTTTTTATTCGAGTGGAATAATTTAATTTAGCATGCATATATGTGTATTTTTCTACTCTACTTTAAAATAAATTATTTTCGGCAGATTTTCACAATATCATCGTGCTCTTTACGTTTTCATAACAAAAAGGGATAAATCACTAGTGTGATTTATCCCTTTTTGTTATTTCTTTACATAATTACCATATATCCAACCAAAGCTTTTACCATCTTTGATTTTATACCAGTTGTTCTTTTTCTCGACTACTTCTACTACTTTATTTTTAGCCAAATGCTTATAAGTCTTTGCTTTTCCACTGTCACTTGTATGAACAGCGGCTTTATCTTTTGTTACTTTCATCTTGTATAGTGTATTTTGCGTTAGGTTAGTGGATACATATTGATTCCAAACCCAGCCATAACTTGATCCGTCTTTGATCTTATACCAAGTACCTTTTTTCTCTACTACTTCCACAATATTATTTTTGTACAAATGCTTGTATGTTTTAGATTTTCCACTATTACTTGTATGTATAGCGGCTTTATCCTTTACAATTCTTAAATCGTACAATGATTGTGGTGTTAGATTAGTGGATACATATTGGTTCCAGATCCAACCATAACCTGTTCCATCTTTAATTTTATACCAAGTACCTTTTTTCTCTACAACCTCTACAATATTGTTTGTATAAAGGTGTTTATACGTTTTGGATTTACCACTATTACTCGTATGAACAGCAGCTTTTTCCTTAGTTACTCTTAGTTCATAAAGTACTTTTGATGGTACTTCTGGTGTTAAGTCAGTGGATACATATTGATTCCAAATCCAACCATACGTTGAACCATCTTTAATTTTATACCAAGTACCTTTTTGCTCTACTACTTCTACAATGTCATTCAGGTTCAAATGCTTGTACGTTTTAGAACTGCCACTATTACTTGTATGAACAGCTGCACTATCCTTTGTCACTCTTAAGTTATAAAGAACTGTTGGTACTTCTGGTGTTAAATCAGTTGATACGTACTGGTTCCAAATCCAACCATACGTTGAACCATCTTTAATTTTATACCAAGTACCTTTTTGCTCTACCACTTCTACAATGTCATTCAAGTTCAAATGCTTGTACGTTTTAGAACTTCCACTATTGCTTGTATGAACAGCTGCATTGTCCTTTGTAACTCTTAAGCTATAAAGAACTGTTGGTACTTCTGGCGTCAAATCCTTTGAAACATATTGATTCCAAATCCAACCATAAGTTGAACCATCTTTGATTTTATACCAAGTACCTTTTTGTTCTACCACTTCTACAATGTTATTTAACTTCAAATGCTTGTAGGTTTTAGAACTACCACTGTTGCTTGTATGAACAGCAGCATTATCCTTAGTTACCCTAATTTTAAAAAGTGTCGGTAGATCTGTATCAGATCCCTCTTCATCTTTACTACTATCTTTAATGTAGACAGTTAAGTCTGCTTCCACATGATTATCATCCATTACAGCCATTGTAAATACTTGTCCATTTTTTGTAACAGTATCATGAATTAACCCGAATAGATTATAAGTTTTAGAATCTGGAGCATAATATCCAAAAACTTGGTCATTACAAGCCCCCGATGCAGATGCTGGATTTGCTTGTGTATTTTTAGCAGCATCAATTGTCATAGTACATTGTGCTTTTTCTAACTCAGCCGCTTTAATCCCGATTGGTATTATTGTTAGAAAACTTAAAATAACTACCAATAGTATAGTAAGATGTTTTTTCATTATTGAATTTCCTCTCTTTTCCCCTTTATTAATAACTATGTATGTATATATATGTATATTTTACTATTCCATCTAATAATTTTAAATACGAAATAGTAATAAAAACACAGGACTTTTTAACTATTTGTGTAAAAGTCATTTTATTTGCAATAAATAATATCGCTCAATATCCAGTGTACATCCTCTTAAAATACTCACCTCTCATTCTTTTTTGAACGCAAAAAAGCCTTTGAGTTAACACCTCTTTAAATACAAACGTAAATAAGAGTATGTTAGCCCAAAGGCTGCTGAGTTTATTAGTTGAGACTGCTAATCTAAGTAGATTGCAAGAAAAAGTAAAATATAAAATATATACAATATTATTTTACTTCAATAGCTAAGTATTTTCAAATAGAAATTTTGAATAATTCATCTAAAACCCTCTTATAAAGTATAATATATGTAACTAGTTATACTATTATCAGTGAAAGGATTATCAAATGACTATCTTAGATAAAGAAAAAATACAGGTAATTAATCTTCAAAACAACCCAAGTCTTAATAGTGAGCAAATTTATATCCCATCTAAACAAAGTGCCAACGTTTTGTTTAGATTTATGAACAAATTAGAATTCCTAGAAGATATTATTTTAAAAAAGGCAATAATTCCAAGATACTACGAAGAGAAACTAGATTATTTACAACTTGATAGCCTAGAAAAAATCGCAATTCCCATGAGTTGTTTTTGTGATATCCATTTAAATAAACTTGCTCCTCACATGGAAAATTACGGATTATACGGGATAGGATTGAGTAAAGAATGGGGAATTAAAAGAGGAATTCAACCGATACATTACGTTAATCAACATTCTAATTTACTATCAGATTTCAAAGAAGTTATTAATAAAACTCTTTCTGCACAAACGGAAGAAGAAAGAAGTACCTATACAGTTTATAACAATCTAATTTTACATCAATTATTTTATATGAAACCAATCGAAGGAGAAATGAGATATTCAGTTCAGAACAAAAGTAAGTACGAAAAAAGAAATTTCCACGATGAAAAAGAATGGAGATTTATACCTAATATAAATGGAATAGATACAGATCTTCCCCTGGTTATTAGTCAAGACCATTTAAATCCCAAAAGTTATAATACTTATTCAGATGGATTACGCCATAAGCCGGAGTTGTGGCTGGATTTTGAATATGATGCCATTAAATATATTATAGTGAATGATCAAGCAGATAGAAGTGAATTGATTTCATACATTGTCCATAACTGTAAAATAAGCGAAATAGAAAAGTACACCCTAATTTCAAAGATTTTAGTTTTTAATGAATTAAAAGAGGATTGGTGATTATGTTTACAAATTTTGAAAAAGCATTTTTTAAGCAAAATGAAATAGATCAAAAAATCCCTGCCGAAGTAATGCAATCTTTAAATGAAAAATTACCAGAGGGGTTTGTTTATACAGACTTAGGAGAAGGAGCTGCCGGACTCTTACCTAATACCGGAGGCGACTTCCAGCTTTCAGGTTTTAGTGTTCAATTGCCAGCTGATCTCCCTGATGATTTAAAACCATCAACTTTCTTTGAATTAATAGAATATATGTATAGAACGCAAACAAAAATTAAACTTATATCTAAAAATAATATTATAAAAATTAACAATAAAGAATTTGATATAGATGAATTACTAAAGCTCCCTTTTTCTGATTTGGAAGTAAGAGATTCTGAATTCTATATGGTGCCTAAACCATTTCAAAATCCCTTCAAAGTTATCCTAGAAAGTGATGAAGTTAAGCGGGAGTTTTTAATGAAAAGACAACCATATCCACACATGCATAAAAGTCTATTCAAAAGTATTGATAATAGTGTATTAGAAATTTCTTATTTAATCGATGAAATAAATAATCAAATTAAATTTAACTTTACATTAGATATTGATAAAACGAAGGACATCAAACAGTTGATAGAAGCATTAAAAATATATAAAGCTTGTATGAATGGACACATAAAAATAAATAAACAACCACTACCTCAAGCAACAGATAGTAAAACTGAATTAACTTCAATCGATGAAAATATTAATTTCTGGGTAAAGGTTTTGAAACTCCAAAGCTTATTAGGGGTAAATTTTATACCTACGTCAGAAATAAAACACAACGATGTTTTATTAGTCGAGGAACTTTATCGCTCCTTATATGAAAACAAGCCATTTAAGGAATATATTAAATTAAATGATTTAACCCTTAATGGAGTACGTGGAGTTAACCCTAAGGAATTAATAGATCAAAGCTTATCATTCCAATTTATAAGGAATAGCAAAAAAGAATTATTTGGTTGTGAAATCGAGCTTTTCAGCTTGATTGGCTACTTCGATTTTAAAGTTATTGGTGTTAATATATTAGATAATGATAAATACATGTTAGAAACTGAACCTACACCAACAAAAAAAACCTTTCAGACAACCATACACTTTATCAATGAAATAAATGCTAAAAGGTACCAAGAAGAAAAGGATATGGATGTTTTTCAAAACGCAGAAGAAATAATTTTATAAGTTACTGGACAGCAGATTACCTGCTGTCTTTTTATTTTTATATAAATATATTATTTTTTACGTTATTATTAACATTATAATTAAATATAAAAGTTATAATAGTTTATATATAATAGACAAATAAACTGTTTTTCTATATATCCCTAGATTATTATAATTTATCTAATTAACTTTAAAGATATTATAAATGTATTAACTTTATATTTAAATAACAAAAATTTATTAAATATTTATTAACTTAAAATAAATAAAATAAAAAACTATGCCTTTTATTCAAATTTTAAAAAAGAGGATAAACTTATGAACAATTACCCTACTAATCACAAAATTACAAACAATAGTATAATTAACTTCGAAAATTTCAATAATACAAAAGAATTAACAACCTTTATGTTAAACGAAAAATTATATACAAGATTATTAGTAGAGACAGATTTTTTAGATAATCCCAATGCCCTCCAATTTAGCGATCTAGAAATGATATATCTATTTGTACATAATAAAAAAGACATGAATGAAAAAAAGAACAGAATGACGAACACTAAGCAAGAGTACTTAAGAGATCTTTTAATTATTTATAAACAACTTTTAGAAAACCTAACTACTTTCCAAATTAAATTAAGCTATCAAGTATTGGGCCATGCTCCTTCCTTATTTCAATCGTTAACTCATAGCAATTTAAGAAAGTATCAAGAATGGTTGTTAACAGCTCCTTTAGGAAAAGGCGGAAAGCCTTATGCAGCTGCAACATTAAACCGAAAAATGATTATCCTTAAAAGTTTTTTATCTTACCTATATATAAATGAATATATAAAAATCCCCTTACATGAAAAGATGTTAAGCAGCAACGTGAGGGATGCAGATATTCCAAATAGAGACCTTAGCTCAAATGAGGTTCTTCAATTACTTGACTACTTTAAAGGACACCCAATTCTTCATTGTTTTATTGCCGTCCTTTCTACAACAGGCTTAAGGATTCGAGAATTGTGTAGTAGCCGGATTTCAGATATTACTTATCAAGATGGTGATTACTGGTTGAATGTAATGGGGAAAGGAAGGAAACAACGAGAGGTTCTATTGCACCCTAATATAATAGAAGAAATTAGATTGTTTAGGATAAGAAGAAGATTAGAATTCAAACTAGATACTACCGATGATTCTCCTATTTTTACAACTGCTACCGGAAACCCTTATAACTATAAATACTTGTCTAACTACTTAACGAAGCATATTAATAAGGCCGACATTACATTTATCAAAATACGCAGAACACCAATAACGCCTCACTTCCTGCGTCATGCTTATGCAATAATAAGTGCGGAGAACGGAGCAACATTAGAATCAATAAGTCCTAGTTTGGGCCACTCAAGCTATCGAACAACAGCTCGTTATTTAGAAAAACGACTATCACGTAAAAACAGTGCTTCTCATACATGGAAGAATTCAAATATAATTAATAGTCTCTGACAAGGGATTAGACTTAGAACAATTAAATAGATGGAATTTATTTAATTTATTAAAAAATATAAACATAAAAGGGATTGCTTCTTTAGCAAACCCTTTTATGTTTATATTCCCTTCCTTTTAAAACTTACCAGATCAAAGAAACAGCTTATTTTGTCTGCTGTGTGTAAATCACCGGACCAATGTTGAAAGGCTTTATTTTCTTGTAGAGAATTCTCAAGTATACCTACAAACCTCACAGTATTACCTGATTCTAACTCACCACAAGCCTCAAAATCCTCTTTAATCTTTTCAATGCTAGAGTTATTAAGATACCTTAACCAAGTTCTTAATATACCAGCTACTATGTCAGAGAGCTGTGTAAATTTATTTTCATGTGAATGTAAAAATTTATAGTTATTAAGCGGTATATCATTTATTAACATTGATACACTATTAATCTTTTCTTCAATAGTTGCCTCTTCATCAAAATAGTGATATGAGTTTTTAAATATTATTATTCTAGTTAAATATATGTCTTCAAAAGAGGATATTAATTCTAGATTTTTATTATTTTCCAACAATTGAAGACCATCATTTCTGGCAGATTTTAAGGATTGACGAAAGTACTCCATTAAAAAATCCTCTTGCCAATCCTCAAATTCTTTATCAGAAAGCCAATTCAAAATACTTTCAACAAAACCATTAACATCCGTAATGTTTGGATAGTTATAGTATCTTAAAATAGAAATAAAGTTCTCCTGATCGATTTTGATATATTTATATAATATAGTTTTCAGCTGTGTAAGCATCTCTCTAGGTAATAAGTAAACTTCCCCTAAGGTATCAATTAAATCCACTAGGCCATAATACAAATTATCTCTATATGAATAATGTATCCAAATCTTATTGTCTTCTATCCATTTTAGAACTAATCCTATCTTTTTTGCTTTCATAGTTGAATAAAAATCTTTAGCCCCATTTGAAGCTTGCTTAAATTTTATTTCTTTCATGTTTTTCTGAGTTATTAACTGAGCAAATAACTGTTCTACTTTTTCATTAGATATGTGATTTTCACTTCTATGTACTATTCCACCAAGAATGAAAAAATCATTTTCATTTACATTAAAACCTTCATTTGTAATTTTAAATTTCTTAGGATTATTTGTCTCATCATAAAAAAAGGAATAATTAATATCTACATTTTTCAAATCATTCATCTGAATAGCTCTTTCTCTTTGTAAAGAGACGTCCAAAATAGTCATCATTAAATATTACCCTTCTATTTACATATTGAAGACTTCCGATTTGTGCATGTTAATCTTAATTCCACCTATATCGCTTCAATTCACCATAATCAGATTTTCAAATTAATTACTTTATGCACTCAATAACTCATATAATGATACTAATCTGAACCAATTATATTGATAATCAAAAAAGACATAATTATAAACATCATCGTTAAACTTACTTCGGTATACAATACCAGTTATACCTTTACTTTTTGCACATTGGGCTATAAAGTTTGGGACAAGATAATCTAAGCCAGAGGAGCTTTCCAAGCTATAAGTGCAAAACTCAACAAGTGGATGCTTTTTATTAGTTAAATCAATCATTTTTACTGGCTCGATTAACTCCCATTCAATTACATCAACCGTTGTATCTTTATCTTTTACACACTCTCTAATAGCAATCTCTTTATTATCACAAGTATATAATTCTCCTTGCCCTACAACATTATATCTACCTTGTTTCGATAATCCGAAAGGTGCCGAAAACATTTCTGGTTGTGTATATGGGATTGGTCGCTTCTTTTTATCTCTTGGTCTTGCCCTAAATAATTTTATATTCTTCTCTAAACTAATAGTTTTTACAGTGTCTAGTTGCTCTATAATTCTGCGACCTACCTCGTGTTCTCCTCCAAGCATTGGATAATCTGCCAAATGCAAATAAAACGAAACAGCTTCATTTTTAGAAATACTCTCTAAAAGATCCGTAGCCCCAACGGTACTTACAAATGATTTGACAGGTATTTCTTCTTTACCACTGCTTTTTACAATAATAGTATTAAACTTATTGTTCTCAATATTTGATTTAATAGAATAATCATCTGGTGAAATACCTTTAAAAATTTTATTAGCAGATTTATTATCTACATTAGAATAAAATTGATTTAATGTTTGTATCGGAACAACAAGATTCTTAGAAAATTTAACGGAGCTAATCTTATTAGATGTTGTGCTCAAAGCAGTTGAGATTCCAGTTATAGATTTACCTACAGAAGCAGTTTTCCAAGTATCTAAGATCTCTGTTATTGGTTTTCTTACAGAAGTTGCAGTCTTCCAGGCCTCTAAGACTTCCGTTATTGGTTTTCTTACAGAAGTTGCAGTCTTCCAAGCATCTAAGATTTCCGTCATTGGTTCACTTACAGAAGTTGCAGTTTTCCAAGCATCTAAGATATCCGTCGTAGGTTTACCTACAGAAGTTACAGTTTTCCAAGTATCCAAGATTTCTGTTATTGGTTTCCTTAAAGAGGTTGCAGTTTTCCAAGCATCCAAGATTTCCGTTGTAGGTTTACCTACAGAAACAGTTTTCCAAGCATCTGAGATTTCTGTTGATGTTTGGTTAATCAACATTGATTCAACTAATGATTCGGTCTTATCTTTGTTTTCATTGGTCATATATTAGCTCCTGATTTCGAATTAAATATACAAAGAGTATTATAAATTTTCATTTACATTATTAATATACCAGATTCTAGCAGAAAATCTAAATATAGATTAACCTTAAAACCAAAATAATTTTACATGATATTCTAAAAGGCAACCTTAAAAATCTAATCGTCCAATAGTTAATAAAGCTTACAAGATAAAAAGGTAGCAATTAAGCTCTAAACCTGCATATAATACTTATCGTATTAGCCTTCATTAAACGTTTAATAATAATCATATTTACATTTTAAACGTAAACATATAACAGCCAATTTTATGATTTATAATCCAGTTATTGGCCATATTTTAAAAGATGCTTCCCCTAATATATGCGAAATTGGAAGGGTTCCAAATACTCGACTATCCGTACTATGATCTCTATTATCACCCATAACAAAAATTTCACCATCTGGTATACTCATAGTTTCAAAATCCTCAGTTTCTTCCTTTAGAAAAGACTCCTTAACTATTCTTCCATTAACATATAAATGGTTATTTTTATATTCTAATATTTCACCGGGTAAACCTATAACACGTTTGATTAATACGGAATTATCCGGAAGGGTAAACATGATGATATCAAAACGTTTTGGTTCCCCTATTTTATAACTAACCTTATTCAACAGAACATAATCATGGTCATTTAAAGTTGGATACATGGACTCCCCATCTACCTTACCTAAGGAAAAGAAGTAAGATCTTATAACAAATAGACAGATACATGCGACAATAAATACAAGAAGTTTATTTCTAATATATTTCTTATTCATTAAACGGTACTCCTAATTAAGCTAGTGGTTTTTCAAAGTTATAAATGATATGTTGCTGGTTCAACGTATCCGATGTAATAAAGTCTGCTCTACAATATCATCTATCACACCATGTTTATCCTGTTCCCCTATAGTTGGATTGGACATCTTATTTTTCTGGAATTGAACATAAGATCTTGTCAGATATTTAGTTAGAATAGCTTCTGTTTGTTCTAAAAACAATTTTGCATGGTAAGCACTTTTAAAAGTTATTACTGTCCCTTCTAGCAATTCATTAAAGGTACGTGTGGTATAAATCATCTTTTCAAATTGACTATTATATGGGTACATCCTTAATTTAATGTTTTTCTCGCGCTCTTTCAGTTTTACGCTGAAGTCTCCACCATTAAATTTTGGTTTCAACAAGATATATTCTAAGAATTTGTTATTAATAACACTTACCTTAATCCTTAAGTTATGGCACCGGTTTGCACTATCTTCATGATCATGTTGGAATTCATGTTCTATGGAAAGTATTTTTAATTTTGGTTTATGTAAATTCATATGTTTTCCTTTCTTTCTATGTTTTTAAATGCATTTATTTAGCTTTATATTAAAAAACTTCTCCCCTTAGAGGTAACGCCTGTTTCAATCGTTAAATCCAATCATAAACATCCTCTAAGGTAAAATGAGATTCTGATAAAGTTTCTGGAAATGAC
Organism: Niallia sp. Man26; assembly: GCF_022049065.2. NCBI lineage: Bacteria > Bacillati > Bacillota > Bacilli > Caryophanales > Bacillaceae > Niallia > Niallia sp. Man26. The sequence goes on along the minus strand of NZ_CP095746.1, from coordinate 89,219 downwards.
TCTTCTTGCTCTAATATCCTATGCATTTTATTAAGAGCTTCTGGCATTACGCCAAAACTGAATAAGTATCTATGCTTCACTGAGTTACTCTCTCTATAGGATTGCCTAACATAAATATAAAATTTCCCTTTTGTATATTTCTTTGTAAGATAGCCTGCTTTACCCATTTAACCCCTCACTTCGCCCTGTTTCCCCTACATAAACTTATATGGTCCGTGTAGGGTAAACCACGTTTTAAATATGGATTTATCGCCGTTATAAGTAAGTGATAACAATCTTAAGCCAGCCTAATATAGATATCCATAAAGGAACACTCAAAAGAGTTCCCCAAAATAACCCAACACTAAAGCTGCCGTCAGAATGATTCCATGTTACAACCTCTTTCATATGCTGTTTTTTCGTTACTGAAATTTATAGACAATGCTTTGTTTAATAGAATCCCAAGGTTCCATCTTTACCATTCTTTTTGAATCCCTTAATTAGAGATGTTGTACCGGTTGTAAGTAGTTTCTCTATATTAACCTTGGTGATGGTTACGCCTGCCTTCTGTTTGGGAATGCTAAAAGTACAGTTATTGGCGGAATAATTACTGCATCCATAAAATTTATCTCTCTCTATTAAATTTCCACCACAAGATAAACATCGTCCTATCTCTTTTGGTACTATATCCTGAATTAATTGCTCAGAGAAGTTCCAAGTCTTAGATTTCTCCTTTAATTCATTAAGAACAATCAAACTCATCTTTTCTGTTCTTTTTAAAAAATCATCAACCGAAGCTTTCCCATTTTTTATATCATCCAGATACCTTTCCATACGTCCTGTAGTTAGAACCGAAGTTAAATAACTATTCGCTCCTAAAGCCTCAATTAAAACCCTTCCTGCAGGTAGTAATAAACCTGATTATCTTGAACAGATATGTATTTATCTTTAACTTTGTTTATAATTTCATGTATGGTAGCGGCAGTTCCTAACACTAGTTCTTTATTCTTGAAATCCTCTTTTTCCCTGACCCAATTACCAGCGTTACTCATTATCTTGATAAGATCTCCATCTGTAAATCTAGGTTTTGGTTTTGTAAATCCTTCTTCTAATGAATGAGATAAGAGTATTCCTGTTTCTCCCTCATGTACAAGAGGAAGCATCTTCATTTCTAACTCTGTGTCTTCTTGTTCATCAAGGGATTTATTATATAGTTGTTTCCAACCATTTTGTGTGATTACTTTCCCGTTTGCCTTAAATGTAAATTGGTCATCGATAGAGAGGATCATTTCTCTAGACTGATATATGTGGTCTGGATAATGAGCAGCGATTAATGATTTAACAATTAAATCGTAGATCAGTCTCTCTTTACTACTAATGAATGAGTAATTACTAACATCCTCTGTAGGAAGAAGCGCAAAGTGATCCGAAACCTTAGAAGAATCTACATACCTCTTGTCATCTGTAATATCCTTCATAGCATCATTTAGGAGCGGTTTGTAATCCTCTAACTCATTTAGCTTTCGTAGAATATCAGGGAGTGTAGCTGCTTCCTCCGCTGTTAAGTAACAACTATCAGTCCTTGGGTAAGAAACGAGCTTCCACTTCTCATATAACGATTGTAAAAGCTTTAGCACGCGATCCGAAGAAAACTTATATAATTGATTAGCCTTTGATTGCAGAGTGGATAGACTAAATAGTTGAGGCGGCTTAACGATGTGCTCCTTCTCTTCAATGGAATAAACCTTTGGGCTTTTATTCTGGCAGAAATCCCTTACTAATAAGGCAGCTTCCTTATTAAAAATGTGACTTTCCTTATCGTTAAACCACTTTGCTGTTATGGTTCCATTCTTAAATTGTGTAGAAATGTAGAAGTCCCAATAAGATTCACTTTCAAATGTTTCAATTTCTAATTCTCTTTGATAAACAATTCCCATTAAACTGGTTTGTACTCTTCCAGCATTCATTGTTATATTCAAACCTTTTTCACCCATCAAAGTCGTTAACGCTCTTGTTGTATTGATCCCAATTAACCAATCAGCTCTTTGCCTCGCAATACCCGCTTGATATAAATGATTGTATTCCTTATTACTCTTCAGGGATTTAAACGCTGTCTCTACTCCATTTTTCGTGAGGGATGAGGTCCATAAACGTTTCACAGGCTTTTTGTTTCCTAAGTAATATAAAATTTCATCTATGAGCAGTTGTCCCTCCATGGCTGAATCTCCAGCATTAACAATTTATTTAATGGATGGATCCTTTAGAAATTTTCGAAACGTTTGTAAGGAACGATTTTTACTAGGAATAACCTTTAATTTAAATGTTCTAGGTACGATAGGTAAGTCTTTAATATTCCACGACTTAAGAGATTCATCATAGTCTCCAGGATTATAAAGTTCTAAAATATGACCAACTGCAGATATAAAGACAGCGGAATCAGGAAATGTCTTGCATGGTTCCACTAAGATATGATCACCTACCTTTTTATGTGGAAATGGTGCTACTAATTGATTCATCTGAATAGGCTTTTCGCAACAAACTAACACTTTCCCCAAAATCTCTCTCCTCTTTTCTGGTTAACTTTTAAGCTTTAGGAAGCGGCAATGGTATCTATTGTTCTTTAAATGCATTGGTTCTCTATTTTGTTTTGGTGGTAACGGTTATAATGTATCAAAATGGAAGCACCCACTTCTGGATGAACAAAATACTCATTGTTTTCTAGAATGTCTTCTATCGCTTGCTTCATTTCTGAAGCACTCATATTTTTAGAGAGAAACCCTGTAAATAAGTGAAGATCTTCCGGCAATTCAGGACCGTCCTTAAGTATCACTAATTTTGCGCCATCTCTCTTTTGGTTTTCTAGCTGAGTAAAGGAAGAAGCTTCTTTTAGATGGGTTGAGGTTACTACGATTAATCTAGGTGATTCATCATTAACCTTAAGATCACTTTTAGATATAACAGAGTATTTTGCTCCAAACATAATATCTATCACATCTTTTAATCCACTTTCGAAGCTAATGTTACTGCCTCCTACTACACAGATATCTGCACTCATAAATAATTCTCCTTTTTAATAAAAAAAGACCCTTTTCCAAAAAAACACATGCTGCATGTGCTTCAATGAAAAAGGGTCCTTCCCTTGATTTATGATATTGATTTCATTATAATCCAACAACATTACCTTATCAATAGCTTCTTTTCCAATTGCGTGGTCTAGGATAACGGGTTTTAGTTATATCGCCATTGAATATAAGCGCATATTGACCATATCCTTCCTCATCTACTACCCAGGCAATTCTAGATGCAAGGCCTAATGATGATTTATGGTCATGAAGAGGAATTGGTGAACGATATACATTTGCATGCCATCTTTTTTCTACCTCATCAACATCTTTAACGATAGAAAATTTGTTTGCAGATCCGTTTATAATCCAGCAACCGTAGGTTCCACATGGGGCGACAAACCAGGTAGCATCTAAGTCCGGTTTCATAGGATATTTAGAAGCATCTAATATTGCTTTTTGCTCCAATACTTCTTTTAACATGGAGTCATCGTCAATATTGTTAAGTGCCTTTGGTTTAGGTCGCTCATAATTCTCATCAGGAACTATTTTACTGAGGAAGTGAGTGCATCCCAACACTTCATATGTACTATCTACATTTACATTCGATTTAATCGAGCAGCTTTCGGTTATTTCATCATAATATTCACAAGAGTTTCTACAAGTTAGTTTTTCCTCTGTATTTTCTTGGTTTGTTGTATTATTTACAACCAATTTCAGCAATGTTATCACCTATTATTCAAAATATCTGCAGCTCGCTTAATTCTGTCCTTTTTTAGTAAAGGCATATCATTAGTAACACCCGTTTTTAACAACTTTTCTACGTGGATTATCTAATATCATTTTAACTTCTGATTCATTTACCTTATATCGAGCTGGCATACTTGTACTTCTCCTTACACTGCTCCAAATACTACTGGCATGATGCTTGTTAAGACAAATAATAATCCAGCAGCTACCCATAATCTTTTACTCCATCGCCCGAACTCTGGATGTTTTAAAAATTTAAAGAAAAGGAACATGGCGAATCCTATGAGAACCATCCCTAAAACGGTAAAATAACCAGTAGTACGAATTAAACGAATCACATCTGATGCAATCAGTGTAACATTTGTGCTGTTAATTGTAAATAACAAGATTAGAAAAATTCTAATTAAGAAGAATGCGATTGGCACCCATATCAGTAATCCAGTAGATCCCTTCATTACTTGCCCTGTTTTAGTGATAATAGAGTAACCTAACCTTACAACTCCAAATAAAAACATTAACACAAAGATAGCAGAGAAAAGGAAGGAAACTGTAGGAGCATATGCATTAATATTCGATGTCCAATTTACAACATCACTACTAAAAGATGATCCTTGATTAAAATTAATAGGGCTTGCGAATGCTTGAATGGGAAAAGCTATAGCTGCCACTAATAGCATTAGTAAAGGTATTCCTCGCTTTTTTATATTCATTTAGTATTCCTTCTTCGAATCATTTTTAAATCGGAAGGAAGTAGTAGATTCATAGGATATATTAGCCATACGCCCATTTAGCACTTGTAAATGCTCTACATATTTGTAATCTTTTTTTCCGTAATCAATTATTTTATCTGCAGTGGCCATCCATTGATTCAAGCATTGATGATTAATTCCTGGGTTATCTTTGAGATGAGGAACTATTTTCTTCCCTTCGATCTCCAAGATAAAGTCCACTTTGGTAACCATATGGTTATTACCAAAGAAAACAACTTCTTTCACAAAGGATTGAAACTTAACAACCCTCATAAATGGATTATATAGAACCTCTTGTACTCTATGCTTATTTCCATTGCATTCAACAGGAACTGGAACCGTTACTACTAGTCTAACCTTATTATGTTCCATGTCTCCTTCCGGCAGTACCTTTAAATTCGCAGTAAAATTAATATTTAAGGCTTCGCACATTGGTGAGATCCAGTTGAAATCAGCATAAACCAAATTATCTTCAATTGCTTCGTAATAATCATCAGTTTGGTTAATCCCTTGAATACCTTTTCCATCCAACAACAGTGATTGTTCACGAGCACTATATTTCAAGTGAAAACTATTAAGGTTGTACTTTTTCTCCCTTAGTACATTTATGATGGTGTTAATATTTTCTTCTGTTAGCATTGGCTGAATAGTCACTACAACTATCCCCTTTCCTGTTTATTGCAGTTTTCTTTCCTTGCTTACTTTATACATTATAGACATATAAATAACTCAACTTTGTCGAATTTTGTCAAAAACAAGCATCTTTTGACTCACTAAATAAAATACACAATAAATCTTTAGACTCATTTTGATGCAATGTCTATTTTTTTATGTATTTAATACCATAGGAACATCTGCTCCAAATATACATAAAGATATATATTTGGAGCAGAAGGTGACCATGATTGGTCACTTCCTACAAACTATATAGCTCTTGAATAGCTGTTATTGAATTCTATTTCTTCGTCCGGAATGAGATAATCTTCCGATATAGTTGAATCTAAAAATGTAATATTTAATACTTCAATGTTTCTTCCATGGCGGATGACATCAACAGCTAACAAGTCACCTCGTTTCAACCCCTGTGCATCCTCTCCAGCGTTTATCCAAGCGCGATGGCCATCAGATACATGTAAGTATTCTTCTTCTGTACCAATGATCGACACCACCCAATGTTGTTCACCTTCTAAACAATCTCCTATTTTTGCGGATGCTAATTGTTCAAAATTTGCTGATGAAACATCAGAAGTATCGCCATTATCTGAATCATAGTCTGATAAACTGATACAATCAGAATCAATCTTTTTATCGAATAGAACATTTCCTTCTACTTCTTTCTCTTGAATTGATTCAAAACTAGAAAGCTCTAATTGCAATTCCGCTAGTAAAGCTTCAGCCTCTTGGTTTAGTTCCGTTTTTACTACAAGAGGTTTTGACAAAATTGTAGGTTCCTCAATCTGTGCAGTTACAGCATCATCTGTAGAGAATTCTTCCTCTTCCATCTCAAAACAATAAAACTCTCTAGGATATAACTCATTTTGCAAAAAGTAATTTTTCATTCTTAAATCCGTACAATAAACAAAAAATATATTTTCAATTAGGTAATATAGGCATACAAGCCAATCCATGGTTATTGTAATCGTCATAAATTTTTCCCCCTTATGATTAAAGAAGCGCAAATGCTAATTGTCCACTGATAACTGCATTTTTCTTCTTTTTGATTTTATTGATATCATCGTTAGTCATTTCAAATAATGATATTTGCTCTATTTCTTTGATCCTTGTACTTTCTTTCCTTTCGATTTCTGTTAGATAACCAACTATCTCCCCATCTGCAACACTATCCCTGCCAAAGGCTTCTTTTCTAAATAGTTTTTAAAGCTATCAACAACTAATTTTTTAGCCTCTTCTAAATTGCCCTCACAATATGTAGTAAAAGTATGAGTCGCTTTTTTAGTATGATCACTGAACCAGTAGTATTGATTCAAACAACCTTGAAAATTCTAAATAAAAGCGAATATTGTTATTCTTCAAGTTGTAGGATATTTGTTTGAACCATAATGAATTACCTGTCCTTTATAGATTGCTATCTTTTTGTTTTGGCTTTTTGCCATGTTAATCTTCCTCACCTTTGTTTTAATTACCATCATCAACCGTTTTAAACGAAAACTAAACGCAAAAAAGCCTTTGGGGTCAATGATAGAAAACAGCTAATTTATTTCAGCTATTCTTATTCATCAACCACAAAGGCTGTAAGTGTATTATTGTCTGTCTGCTAACCCTAAAATGGATTGCACAAAAAAAATAAAAAATAAAAAGTAAATTAATATATGGGTATTATATCCTGTTTATATTAAATGGACAAGCTCTTTTCAGAATAAATCCACGGACGATTTCCCTATATATAATATTTAAATAAATTGTATTTATTAATCTTTGTATTTATTCCGGTTAAAAATTTTTTAATGGTACCTTAAAAATTTTTTAACTTATCATACCTTAAAAAATTTTTGACCTATAAAAATAAGCCGTTTTGATACCTTAAAAAATTTTTAACCTATGAAATTTGATACCTTAAAAATTCTTTAACCCTACCTTAAAAAATTTTTAAGGTAGGGTTAAAAATTTTTTCACCCTGCATTAAAAACTTTTTAAGGTATAAGAGTAATCTAATTGATAGATAAACTAAATGAATTTACATGTCATAAAAACCACTAGTTTATATTGGGAAATGGATTGTAAATAATTCATCTTAAAGTAAGATTTTATTTATTTGTTACCATTTTTCTTGCTTGTTCCATTAGATCAACTAACCCTTTATATGCCTCCTCTTTAGAATGTAATTTCTTCTGTAAATACTTATTTTGATTAATTAATTCATTAATTTTGTCATGTAAATCTTGTTCATGGCTATTACTAACTTCGCTTTGATGATTGAATATTTTCGACTTATTATATATTTCTTTTAAATAATGAATGATGCCGTCAAATTGATCAGCATTTGTTGTTTTAAATACTTGCTCCTCTTCTCTTGAAAGTTCTGTTACTAACTCCTCCACTAGAGGTTTCCCCTGCTTTAGTTGTTTTCTTTGCACTTTTGCTGCTTCTATATTCGATTTATATTGCTTTCTTACGTAAGCATTCCATCTAAATCCACAAGCAGCACTTGTACGAGATAATTGTTTCCCTACTTCTTCAAATGCTTGAAGCTGCGTACTGCCCTCACTAATACTTCGCAGTACAACATCAGCTAATAGTATGTCTTCTTTTTCTGTCCAGGAATCTTGTCTTGTTTTTGGCATAAGAAATCTCTCCTAGTGTTTTTTATTACATATTATTCGGGTCATAGAAAAGTAAGACTCAATTATGTTATTTAAATGATCAATTCCCTCACTTTTATTCAGCTGACAAACAAAACAGAGTAAGATACTAAAATAAAAAAGATGTGCCAGTTAGACACACCTTCGGAATTATTGTTGAATTACTATAGCGTCAATCGATTTATCATACTCTCGAATAGCATTCGAGATGAGATCTGCATATTTATTCTCCAGCCAATCTTTACAAAACTCATTAGGAGCTAGTACATAACAGTTGTTTTGCGTGAGTTTTATAGAAATTCCTTTAAACCATGTATCAAATGAAGGTTTGGAAAGCTTCTTAGACACATAGGTAAGTAGATAATTTAACATATTGGCTTCATGTTTATCCATTTCTGCTTTTCCATAGTCAAGTACTACCTCTTCATTTAATGCTAGAGGTTTGTTATTATTTTTAATAATTTCTCCATATTGTTGCCAGACACGATATATTTCTTCATAGTCCATTTGATTTTCAAGATTTATTTTCTCGTTGTTTCGAATCATTTCATTTACATACTTGTCATGTTCTGCTCTTAACTTTTTAGGAAGTCCTTCCTTTTCTTTTTTCATAGCTTTCTTAATATGAGCCGAAACATTATCTGGAATTTCTAATTCCTTATTCCCTTCAAGTAATGCCTTAGTTAATAAGGGTACTTTCTTTCTGATTTTGAAAATTGGGCCTTCTTCCTTTTCTCTTGATCGGTTTATAACATTGAATTTATAGACAAACCCATATCTCTCCAATATTTCTAAGTAAGCATGTATAGTAGGTCTTGATTTATCCATTTTAAGACTGATCATTTCAAAATTAGGAAAACACCAATCTTTATTCCCATAAGTATATCTTTTTAAGTGGGCATATAAAGCTAAGCCCTCAGCGTTTATAAAGTATCCCCAGTAATCAAATAAATAGTTATTTAGAATGGTAAGCTCTCCGTCAATATAAGGGATATTTTCGCCATAAGCATCTAAGGAAAATTTTCTTACTTCCGTTTCTGAATATACGACCTTATCTAGTTCTGGAACATAGTAAGTTAATTTACTTTCGTCCTGTTTAACTAATTTCATTCTTTGCTCAAGATTCCCCGTATCAATTGTTCTGTAATACTCTAATTTGTCATTTTTTCCTTTTAAGTTTAACTTTTCAGATTCCATACTATCCTCCAGGGATTACCTATTAAAGACATATATGTAGGTTTTTTCTTGAAATTAAATGCTTATGTGATAGAATAAACGGAATGTAATAATTAAGAAAAAACCCCTTGTCGTTTCTATTAACCTCAGGTCCTAAACTGATAGGTTAGTAAATTATAGGTGTTTTTTTTACATTAGTAAACAAAATACATAAAAAGGACCCCACAAGAAAACTACCGTAGCTATAGCTCGGTTTTTTCAGTGTAGGGTCCTTCCCTTTTTGTATACTATTGTTCTTATTATTAAAGCATACTTCTCCTTAAATCTCAATGTCTGTCAACCATCCATGTTTATGAATAATAGAGGTTGTAATAAACACAACACTTTTGGGGTGTAAGTAATTAATAGAAGTAAATCTATTAAATCTATTTAAACTACTACACTTCTCTTTGTTTGTGCTTGTTTATATAAATCTATTTAACTTGTTTATACTTGTTTAACCTGTTTACAGATCTAGCAAACTGTTGGGGCAGTAAGGCTTGAGCAATTAAAGCACAACACTTTTGGGGTGAAAGCACAACACTTTTGGGGCAAAGCACAACACTTTTGGGGTGAAAGCACAACACTTTTGGGGTGTGAAAGCACAACACTTTTGGGGTGAAAGCACAACACTTTTGGGGCAAAGCACAACACTTTTGGGGTGAAAGCACAACACTTTCGGGGTGTAAAAGCACAACACTTTTGGGGTGAAAGCACAACACTTTCGGGGTGAAAGCACAACACTTTCGGGGTGTAAAAGCACAACATTTTTGGGGTGTAAAAGCACAACATTTTTGGGGTGTAAAAGCACAACATTTTTAGGGTGTAAAAAGTAAACGTTCTATTTTCTTAAAACACAACAAATTTGGGGCCAAAACATATCATTTTGACTGATTTAAGTGTGTTCTTAAAGATTAAACACAACATTTTTGGGGTGGTGCATAATGAATATTGTTTAAAACACAACGTTTTTGGGGTGAAATAACACATCTTAGGGTGTAAAGCACCTCATTTAGAGAATTTAGTTTGGAAGATATGTACATATAGAGTACTAACAGCAAAGATAAACACAACACTTTTGGGGTCAATTTACACAGTATCAGAAAATAAAGCCCCTCATTATTAGGATTAGTTTGAACGATGAATACTATTAGAGTACTAACAGCAAGAATAAACACAACACTTTTGGGGTCGGTATTTTATAAATACCTAAAACAAACATTTTTTAGTTTACGTTTGTTTTAGCTTACGATAAAATAAAACTACCAATATTCTAGGAGTATAAATTGTCATGGAAAATAATAGAGAGATTATTTTTAAAGATACAAACTTAGTATCAAAGGCAAACTCAATAGTAGAAGCAACCTATAAGTTAGGGGTAATGGAACAAAAGATAATATCTGTAATAGCTTCTAATATCCATCCCAATGATAAGGATTTCCAAACCTATACTTTTTCTATTAAACAATTCGGGGATTTAATTGGTTCAAAGTCGAAGAACTTATATAAAGAAGTTGATAAGATAACAACCCAATTAATGCAACCCTTTTTATTTATTAACCACGAAGGGAAACCAACCCGTATAGCTTGGTTATCAAAAGCAACTTACAATATAAACGAGGGTTCTGTAACAGTTCGCTTTGATCCAGATTTAAAACCTTTCTTCCTTTTGTTAAATCAGAAATTCACTAGGTATAAACTAGGGAATATTCTGCATCTACGTAGTAACTATTCTATTCGTCTATATGAGCTTTTAAAAAGTTATGAGGGTTTAACAGAGAGAACCTTTACGCTTGAAGAATTACGGGCTAAATTAGGGCTCCAAGACAAATATCCAGTTTGGATTAATTTTAGGCAGAGAGTTATTGATCATGCCCAAGCAGAACTTGCTAAAAAAACAGACATATCCTTTACTTACGATGCAATCCGAAAAGGACGCTCTATACATAAGATAAAGTTTAAAATAAAAACGAACAGTTCTTCTGACCAGATAATAAAGATAGAAGAAGATACTTATTCTCAGGATGTTATTGATATTCAGCGACTTGGTCTAGAAATAGGAATGAATTTGAATAAAAAAGTTATCACTGAATGGCTTAATTACGGAAAGAATAATATCGTTGAGTTGATGCAATCTATTAAATATGACGATACTATAAAAAATCCTATTGGCTATATTTCAGCTGTACTTCCTAAAAAAGCAACAACCGACGAACAACTTGCCTTATTTGACGATGATAAATCCATTCTTATTGAAAAAGCTATCCGGGAATTTATTATGAGTAAGTTACCTAAACGGAAAGTTACAAGAATTGAGAAGATACCACATTATATGCATAGAAATGACGCTTTAGAAATCCTGAAGAAATATTTTGATGAAGAAGAATCTAAAAGAATTTGGGAAGAGCAAGGCGCTGAAATAACTGAAAAACTTTATGAAGAAAGTCAGAGCAAATTGATAAAGGCACCTTCCTTATAAGGTGCCTTTTTATGATCTAGTCAGTTTATTAGCGACTCAATTTCATTAATGAATAAGGCTTCTTCCATATTGGAGCTTAGTATTGTAGCAATTTCTGGTGTAACTTCCGCTTCAATATCTTCAATGTCCTTTAATCTTGCTGGGGCTTCTTCTCTTATCGCAGACATTAATATGGTTACTTCGTGGAAGCTCTTATTATCAACCTGCTTTATACTGTCCTTTGAAAGGGAGTATAATTCTACTAATGTATTTTCCTCTATATTATTAAAACAAGTTTTCTTAATTGTGTATTTATCTGCCACTAGTATCATCCTCTTTTTTGTATTCTTACCACAAAAAAAGCCAACTAAACATATGTTTAATTAGCCGGTTGCGCTACTAGCTTCAAATCATCCAAGCGCCCAAATAAAGATGATTTTTCATCGCTTCTAAGTATAGTGACTTTATACCTATATTATATTCAGTTTTTACCAAAATGCAACTTTTCTTCTTTAAAGTATTTAATAAACTTTTATTTTTATATCCGCTTCTTTTTTTTCTACTGCCTCTTCTTTTTTTTCTGGTGTAAAACAGACGGAGATATTTCTATTTCCTATTACCTTATTTGCGTAGGGAAGTAATTTTTCTGTTTTTTCATAGTTTTCTAGGCTACGTTTCTCGCCACGTTTATCATTGTCTCTAAAATGACTAAAATAGATTTTATTATGTTCGTTATCTTTTGATGTCGGATAGGAATGAGAACATACTAATCGATCAAAATTTTCTTTTCCAGCCTTTGTGGGAGTTGCTTTGTCTAATATTCTATAGAAATTGTGTAGGCTAAACTCCCTTCTTTCCGTGCCGTTAAGTTCTAAGAATTTCATTAAATCTTTAAATAAATCCTCTCCTAACCTATTAGGAAGCTCAAAGCTTTCGAAATTATCACTTTTTTTATAATCTAATGGCAAGGTCAAATATTGGTGTGTCTTTCTTTTAAATAGACCTAATATATATTCTTTGGGTTGTGAATTATCTGTATAGGGTCGCTTCTTTATGATTTTATAATCATATTTAAAAATCGCACATATCTCCAGGTCTTTTTTATAGGGGATGTTATTAATAACTTGATAGTCTATTTTTTTATTTTTCATTGATTTTGCGAGAGAAAATAAATTATTTAACCTGTAACCTCTACTCATCTTAACCCTCCATTAAATAATTGCTCGTGCTTTTTTTTATTCCTCATCAACTTAAAACTTAACTCTAATCTCATCAGAATCATCTTCTAATACAATCTCTTTTACTGATATCTAATATTGTGTATCGATGCAGAAACGGTGCCTATACCACTAGCAGTTTCTATACTATAAAGTTTGATATTTTAATAGAATATAGTTCAAAAGTTTCGATACTATTTTACCATATTTAACCTTTTATATACACTAAACTCTATTTTTGGAACGATATCAATGATCCTTTTTCATCATAGTATCTAAAAAAAAAAGGACTAGCTCTTGGCTCATCCTTCGTCTCGACATGAAATTAGATAATTTCATATTTTTTTAGTATCGTTAGCAGTAAATCAAATTGCTTGTTAATTGTAGTCCTTTCTTCCCCTACTGGAAACGCTATAGGGTCTTTTGTGCCTGTTACAAGGTAGTCACTAACACGGTTATTAGCAAGGAGTTTATCCTGGATAAAGCTTTCAAAAGCCCTCGCAGTAAGCTCAATAATATCTGCCCAATATAGCTTATTACCTTTATCTAGCTTCATTGAAGCTGAAACATAATTAGAGAGATGTGATGGATAAGGAATTTTTTCAACTCTTTCTCCTGTTTCTTTTTCATGAAACCATGCTAAGGATAAAGCAAACTTTTTTAGATCTCTTTGCTGTTTGGTTAGTATTTTCTTTTCCATATCAGTTAAATCACCTGACCCATAATACTTTTCCATCTCAAGAGAATCCTCCAAATCAATTCTTTGCATTTCAGTATATTCTTCCATGCAAGCTAAAAGGTCTCCATTATAATTTCTATATATCTTTCTAAACTCTAAGCCCCTATACGAAACGCCTGATTTATTGGTATTTTCGAAGTGAGAAATACTATTTCCGCTCCTAATAGTCTTTATCAGGTCCTCATAAGCATTAATAACCGTTTTATCTATGTGGGAACCTAAAGTATCTACATTGGAAGCATATCCCCTTCTAGAGGTATCTGCATGGCTTAAACAATAGATATAATGATCAAGAGCATGCCACCATTCATGAGCCAGAACACCTAGTGATCCTTTGTTTTTCGTCATATTAATAACTCTCGAAAGAGCTTCATAATGTGCAAGAGCTTGTCCTCCTCTTCCTCTAGCTCCATATGCCATACCTAATGTTCCCACCTAGAGAAAGTGTTTTATAATCAATATCTAAAACCTCTGCTAAATCCATCATGGCTTCTGAAGAACGAATCAGATGCTCTATAGCTTTTTCATCGTCTAATGGCAATAGGTAAGACTTTGAAGTTATCTCCATCTTTTCCCCTGCCCCACACCGTACGTGCGACTTTCACCGCATACGGCGTTCCATCGAGTCTTAAGTCTCTGTAAGACTATCCATATTACACCTCACAATGTAATAGGACTCCTTATCCTCACATCTAGTTATTTATAATCTCTCTATATTTACTTAGTTTTTTGTAAACTTTTACGTCCTTTTCGTCTAATTCTTTCATATGAATTTTAGAGTGACATGTTTTGCATAGTGTAGCCAAATTGTTTAATTTGTTCACCTTATCTATTGGAAGTTTGGGGTTTATATGATGGCAATGCACAATAGTAGAAGTTACGTTCCTTCCACAAGCTTTGCATTTACCTTTATCCCTGTTACATGCGTAGTCCCTGTTTAAAACAAATTCAAAGTTGTATTTATCTGAACTAGTTCCTGTATGCTTTAATTTACGAAGTACAATATTATTCATATAACTTTCATCGTAGATTGTAGGTCTAGCTCTCTTTAATTTACGTTCAGATTCCTTTTCATATAATATTCTTCCATGTTTCGTGTATGGTGTCATTTCTGGTTTGAAGTTTAGTGCCTTTATACATTTTGTATAAGATAACTTCGTCAATCCTATTTTCACCGAGTCCACTTCGATATAAGGTCTTTCAGCTGCGCTATCTTTATGCCTATCAGTTCTATTGTCTAGTTTATTGGCAGGAATCAACCATTCTCGATAGTTTCTTCCTTTGTATAGTTTAGAAAAAGATTTACACATAGAGTGATATAGCATGCTGTCTTGTTTGCTGAACAGTTTTGCGCTATTGGCTATTTTGTAGTAATTGCTGATACCTATTAGTTCCATATTGATAGTTTCAATTTCCTTAGCAATATCCCAAGGATTGGTATTGAATCTAATGTTTCTGATTTTCCTTTTAACATTAGCAGTTTTTGCATGGAATTTTATCGGATTAGGTACCGCTTTACCTACTATGCTATTTTTTAATCTTGACTTCTCTGCAAATATGTCGAATCCCAAGAATGTCATTCTTTGTTCCCTTAAATCAGTAATGAATGTTTTTTCTTTGGATAGTTCGATTTTCAGTACATGTTGGTAATACTTCTCAGTTTTGAGTAATAGTCTTTCGGCATTTTTCTTTGTTTTAGTTAATATTATCCAATCATCAGCGTATCTTATGAGGAAGCAAGGTTCATGACGTTTCTTAACTTTTGCAATTCCTTTGTTTTTATAGTCTTTCAGGGAATATCTAGCCGGGTGCTCCTCGTATTCTTTTGCAATTAACCGGTCAAAGGAGTTGAGATAGATGTTGGCTAACAAGGGAGAAATAATTCCACCTTGAGGAGTTCCGGAATCAGATTTTTGGATATGTCCATCTTCCATGATTCCTGCCTTAAGCATCTTTTTTACAAGCGTTAAGATTCGTTTATCCCTTATTCCTATGCCCCATAATATGTTTATCAGTTTGTTATGATTAATGTTGTCAAAGTAGCTTTTGATGTCACCTTCAACTGCATAATAAGTTTTGCTTTGTCTTATTATGTTAATCACTCTAGCGATTGCATGTTCCGCTGAACGATAAGGTCTAAAACCATAACTATGTTTAAAGAATTTTGCCTCTGCTATAGGCTCGATTACGATTCTGACCAATTCTTGAATGATTCTATCTAATATAATCGGTATCCCCAGAGGTCTTTTCTTACCGTTAGACTTTGGTATCCAAACACGTCTGACTGGAGCAGGTTTGTAATTATCAATCACTTCACGAATGATTTTAATTAACTCCCCATATTCCATTTGTAGAAAGTGATTTATGTCCTTTTTATCAATACCGTGAGTAAAACTGCCCTTGTTGCTTTTAATATTGTGAATGGCTGTTTTAATGGTTTGCTCTTCCTTCATAATTTCAACTAGGTTGAAGAACGGTTTGTTTGAATTGCTGCTAATTTCATATAGATTATCTAGTTTTTCTCTGAGTTGTGTTTCACTTTTGATAGGTAGTCTTTTATCCCTCATTATTACACCCTCATTACATTATATTTAGAGAGTTAATGGTTAACTGTTTAATTCCCACATTCCACTTATAGTAGAAAGGTTCATTTAGACTAACTTTCTTGTGAGTTATGGATAAGTACCCGACTGGTCCCCTTCGCTCCATAAGAGTTACCCCATTTCTTCACTACTACGGGACCGCTGCCACTCAATTATTTCTCTAATGGCTCCTCTTAAGCCTTGAATTAATTGAGCTTCCCACGTTCCTCTATTCCTATCCCTTATTTTACTGTGCCTTAGATTCTTACTTTACGCCGACGATACTCACCAACCTTGATTAACCGTAACATGTTGGCTCGTCATTACTAGCAACTACGACACTAGTAAGACGTGGAATCATACATATTCCCATATTCATATAGTTCATCCATTCTCGTGGTTTTCTTCCTTTGACCTATATTAAGAAGAAGATTCGGTGACGACGCTTCAAACATAAGTTCCTTGCGTAATCATAGCTCAGTTTTTAAGGACTACCGCATTATTTTGATTGTTTATAGGTACAACCTCAAATTACGACTTTACCTAGCTCTACACCATTTACCCAAGAGGGGGTATCTAGCATATAGGAGTATCATAGTCAGGAGATTTTGGATAAAATCGGTTATTTCTCCTGGATAGGGATTTCACCTATCAAATTGGAATAGAAGTTAGGCTTATATACATTCATAAGCCCTTCAATTTCACGCTACCGCGTTTATATGAGAACGTGGCGCACCATAATTCCCGAACTGAACGCCTCTATATCCGAAAAAGGATATTATGTCTTCTGGTTTTTGTATACTACTTGGACTTCCTCCTTTTCTATCAGGACGTTCTGGTAAGTCCCTTAACCATGAAGAGGATTTTTTCTTTGGTTTAGAAACAGACTTTTTAGTTAATAACTCTTCCCAGCTGTTTATTAGAAAGGCTGTTTTAAAACTACTTCGAAACCCACCTTTTAAATAGAAGTCTCTAAATTTAGATCCAAGAACACCTAAGCGAGCAGGACCATTATATTTGTCTTTATGTTGTCTTTCTGTACGTAATTGATTACCTAGACGGTTAATAAAAGGGGCTACATCATCAATTACTCGAAGATCTTCCATACAAATCAATAAATATTGGGCAGCTTCCATAAAGGATTTACGCCCTTCTCTTGTTTGGTTTGCCGGTATATTATCAACACGATGAAGGATTAATTGCTTTAGTTTCGCAATAGCCGGTTGAGTTCCTTTTTCCTTTTCTGCCTCGAAAGAGAAATACTTAAAAAATTGTTTTTTAGAAATTAGTTCTTCAGATAACATAGGATTAATTTTTTCTATTATCTCTAATAGTTCTGAGCTTTGCTTTTCTTCAAATGCTTTTCGCAGCTCTGCAAGCTCTTTTCTCGAACCTCCTATAAGCTCTCCTACATCATAAGAAACCTTATTTGTAGCTTGTTTCTCTGTTCTAATATCTCTTATCTCAGTTGTCTGATCCATAAATAAACTTAATTGATTAGTCATTTATTTTTCCTCCTATATAAAAAGGACTAGTGGCTTTACCGCTAATCCTCTCAAATTCTTTATATTAGTAAGATTGATATTCCTCTTTGATTAGTAACTACACTAACTTTTTTATTACCCCTTTAGGACTGATTAGTTTTACAGAAACATCCCTTTTGGTCTTGGTTTTAGTAATAGTTGTTTTTCCGCCATTATCATGATTTTTCACTTCACTCTCGACAACTTTAGAGACGACTTCGATTCCTTGTACAAGATGATAATTATCTCCTTCACCTATTTCTCCATTAATAGCTCCACTGGCCATTAAAAGGGACAGCTGACCTTGATTTAAGGGTAGAATAGGATCTCCTCCAATGACCAATTGTCTTGGCTTGGTACGATTAATAAAAGCGGTAAAGACTTTACTATTCTTTATTCCTTCTACAAAATCACTTTTATTCCCAAGCTTCGTGTAGAATGTCTTTAATTCTTGAATACCAGCGGGAACTTCCCATTTTTTATTAGCTCTTATAATATGGGCAATTGAGTTCACCTTTGTTTGAACAAAAACCTTTGATTCCATTTGAAGTAGAAATTTATATAAATCCTTATTAACTTCCTTATCTTTACCACTCTTCTTTCTTCCAATGAAAATACAATGATTATAATCGTCGTAGTCTTCATCCAAAAATCGCATAATCCCAACATCGAAAAAATGGGATGCTAGAAATTGGGCAATCTGGTTATCTGCAAATCGATAGGAAGGAATAATATAAATCATTATGCCTCTTTTAGATAAGTACCGAGTATTGCGATATAAATCGTTCCATTCCTTCTGATCAGAAGAGTCATCTTCCCTGATATTCATACTATTTGAAGGATTTAAAAATAGTAGCAATACAGCTTCGTTTTGGATAATCATGCTTTCTATGGGAGCATTTATACAATGCTGTAGGATCTCCTGTGCCTTTAAAGCTCTCTGTGTGTTTGTTTCTATCCCATACGTTGTAATCTTACAATTATCATTCTGGAAAGGCTGTGCAAGCTGATGAAGAATTTTTCCTTCTCCGCAATTGGAATCAAACCATACTCCACTACCTGTTACACTTAATAACTTTAATAGCTTATCCCCTTGTTTTTCTGACATTTCAAAGAAACCGCTGCTTACTTTACTTCCTACATTGTTCATTATTAATTTCCTCCTAAATTCTAAGTACTCTGTAATTAGAAAAACGTTCATTCTAAAACAGAATGAACGTTTCTCTTTCCTCTTTTGTAGGTTCTAATTAAATATCGAAGAAATAACCTAAGAAATCTCTTTTTATTCGAACTAATAAACTTACGTCTTTTTGATAATTTGTGCTCATATTATAATTTTTATCTCCTTTAAACCTCCACATAACTTTGTCACCAATTGCTTCTTCAATAGATTTTACAAAATTAATGACTTCCTTAACTGCGTATTTTTTTGAGTCCGATTTAGCATGATAAATGCGACGATCTCCATTTTTAAAGATTATCTCTGCACTCATTCGTGTAGTTCTTTCATAAACATTAACTGTCTCCATATGCCTTCTACAATCCTCAAATACCTCATGATTGATTGATAATTTATTAGTAGTTGTGTTCATTCTTCTTCATTCCTCTCATTTATAAAATTTGTTTATAAAACGCAAAAAAGCGCCCAGAGAGATCGTTTAATAAGCATAACAATGCCATTAATTTCGATCCCAAAGGACGCTGCGTTTATTAAGTAACCTGCTAACCAAAAGTGGTTGCTGAAAAATTAAAAATAAAAATATATTTATACACTAATATTACTATCTAAATTTGTGATATTCAACTAAATAATTATGGGTACCTAAGAATTTAAGTTTTCCCACTGTAAATGTGAAACTGTTCGTTATAAAATATGTATATAAGGAGGATTCTATGGATAAATTACAAAATATTTCAATATCAGCACTGGTAGTATCGATTATAGCTGTTATTTTAAGCTATTTAACTAATATGAAAGTAGAAGCACCACATCCTGATGGTAATTCAACTACGATGGATATTAGTTATATTTATGGAGAGGCTGCAGTAATATTTAATAAAATAGAGCCTTACGGGATTTGGGGAATAATAATTTCATTTGTGGCATTAATTTTCATTAGATACTATCGTAGGTCTTATTAAGAAAAAGAGATACCTGAACTAAACTGGTATCTCTTTTTATGTTAACTAATGAATTATTGAGAAGATGAAGATATAGATTTTTTATTTCTTAATGTGTCTATCTTAATATACGTTAATCTTCTCCATAAAAATTCAATTGGGCCTTGTTTAAATAAGAGTAACCAAATGTAACTTAACCAGATTTGGAACACAGCCACTATAAAGGAAATTATTATTAACTTAGTTGGAGGCAATGTTCCATACAAATGGAATACCTTAAAAATGACGAACCCTATTATGTTTTGCAGTAAGTAATTACTCATAGAAGTTCTACCGATATTGCCAATTAAGGAAAGACTCCCTTTGAGCTTGGTTATCATCAATAAAATACTCAGTCCGTAAAATAAAGACATAAGCGGATTACCAATAGATTCAGCTGCTTGCAAGTATAGTAATGAATTCGGCTTAACAACTGGGAGTAGTTTAATAGTTAATCCCACAAGCCCAAATACTACCCAAAACACATAGTGTTTTTTAGTTATATTCAATAGAATGGATTTACTCTTAGCAATCAATACGCCAATTAAGAACATAGGGAATATGCTCATATAGAGATATGGTAAGTTTCCTGGCTGGTAGGTATTTAGCCAATCATATAAATTTTGTAGAAATCCTACTGTTCCGCCTGATTGGTAATTCATTATAACCGAAACTATATAATTGTAATCAAGATATTCAGCCGGATCATAGTTATAGCCAATAAGGTTATAGAGAATTACGACATTAGGCAGTAAAACAATGGCTATCATTAAACTTATAATCCATTTTGGGGCCTTATAAAGCGGTAATAATAAAAATCCAAATAATGCATAAACGATTAATATGTCGCCATACCATATAAATAAAGCATGGAGTATTCCTATCCCCAGCAATATAAACTGTCTCTTAGAAAAAAGTATGTAAGGGTTATTCCCCTTTGCTGCAGATCGTTCCATAAATATGATAAAGCTGAATCCGAATAACATGGCAAACAGAGAGTAAAAATTCCCTTCCGCCAAGATAAATAATAACTTTTCAATTAACCGGTCATGACTTGATGTCCATAGGCTACTTGGAAAGCTATCATATAAAATCGGAGTACTTAGAGGCAGTATATTAGCAAATGCAATACCTAATATAGCAAAGCCTCTTATGACATCAATGGAATGAATCCTTTCTAATTTATTCATTTCTTATCCCTTCTTTCAGAAAAAAAGACTCCCCAAACATGGCAAAGATAACCTTCGCTAAGTTTGGGGAGTCCCATTAGTCTAATTTTTTATTAAATAAAGCATAGCAACTATTGTATATGTAGTCAATATCCTTTAAATGCTATACTTTTATATTTTTTGTTGAACACTCTAGTATCACTTCTGGAGTAACAGTATATTCACGTAGTCCAATTCAAACATACGGTAAAATAAAAAAAGAAACTCGTGTTTCGAGTTTCTTCTATCATTAATTGTTACTTTTGTTATTTAAGTTTAATTCATCCAACATTCCATCAAGTTCTTTAAATATTTGAGCCACTTTATGATCTCTTTCTTGACGACGCTTCTCGTTTAGTTCAAGTTGACTTTTAAAATGGATCGTTTGAACTGCATTAGTTTCTTGCATAGTATCCTTCTTTTCTACTTGTACGGTGGACATTAGGAACGCCTCCTTCTTTCTGTTGATAAAAGATAAGACTTAAAGCATGGAATAGCCGAAATATTTCTTCATTATTAATGATATCACTATTTCTTAACAAATACCATGCTTTACGATTAATGTCATCGTACATGTGAAAGTTCATTATCCAGGCTTTTTTTCCGTCCACTCCTAACTTCATTCGAAAAGAAATAATATTATAATTATTTCGAGGTTGGTTAGTCCTGGGTTCTTTTAACTTTCCTTTAGAAACAGCTACTACGGAATAATCCTTGTACTTATTATTGTCTATATTGATTGTTTCAGGACTGGCACCTGTTGTACCAACGTCATAAATCTTTTTCAATTCTTTTTTTCCCAATTCCTCATAAATAGTAAAACCAGAAATAAATCGTAGATCTGTTATATCATAAACACCATTTGCAATTCTAAATAGAATTACATTCACATCGGCTTGTAACTCGATTAAGTAGCGGAGAATTATGTCTGTTTCGGTTGCCTTATCTCTGATTTCTCTTATGAACTGTTTCGATTTTTCTATCTTAACAGTAAATTGTTCTTTTAATAATTGATTCTCCTGTTTTAACTCGGCTTTGTCCCGATTATACTGTTCTGTAACAACACTAATAGTCTGAGAGACATTCTCTTGTTTTGTCAGAACTCCCGTCACATAATCATAGAGTCCTGCATACGAAATGTCATTTTCTACTGCATAACTTATTAAGTCATATTCCTGTTTTCGTTGCTTTTTGTAGGAAGGTAGATGAAATGCAGGATCGTTAAATATCAACATTCTTTTCAAATAAGAGGGGACTAACAATGCAAATAACACGATCAGTACGCCCAATATAAACAATCCCTTCAAATAAATTGGCCACTCTGTTAATATTCCAGTGGAAAAACCAGCTAGGATACTCCCGATCACTGGAATAACAGTAATATTTACATTCTTAATGCCTTTAAAAATCTTTAATAATTTTTTCATGTCTTTAAATAGAAGAGTAATCAAATGTGGTATCCTACCACTTTCTGCGTCTATCCTTCTATTAATTCTTTGTATTTTTCTTAAAACAGGATCTACTTCACTGGAAATCCGTTCTAGTGAAGTATGATAGTTAGTATTTTGATTACTCATATATTCATCTCCTCTAATAAATCCTGGTTGATAGTTTATAATCTAGTACTCCTCTAATCTATGAGAATAAAAAAAGAGACCTAGCTTGATCTTGATAATGCGAATGCTTCTAGGTCTCTCCATTATTTTACTGGTTTAATGTTTAATGGCTCAAAAATACACCATTCTTTAAAATCCTTATAAGCTTGCGGCAAAGAGGTAGAAAATAATAAAAATTCCTCTTCTATTCCTACAACATTGAGTGTAGCTGCATATAAGCTTAAATTAATATTCTTGTTCGAAATTCCTGAGAATTTTCCCTTCGTCACTAACATGTTTGTATTATCTTTAACTACCAATGTAGAAAGAGTTCCTTCCTTCCATAAAACAGGAAGAAACTCTTCTTTAATAAGTACATTTTGGTGTTCGAGATTAGAAATACTAAAAAAATTCATTCTTCTCATCCTTTCCTCTTCCTCCCATTGATTAGTTTATAATGCTACGTAACTTAGCTATATTTACACTAATACCAAGGCCCTTAAATCTTTCCTGTACCAAGTTTCTAGCATGGTTTTCCTCCATTGCTAATACCTCGATTTCCTTTATTAGTTTTTGATCAGCAAATTGCACAAAGAATGAAACGATATAATGTTTCCTTTCTGTTGCTCTCCCTTTGTATCTTTCATCTCTTGGATTCACGATTCTAACTTGTTCTGTATGTAGATAGGTTAGTAGCTCTCCAGATTCTATTTCTATTAAGGCATTTTCGTCTTGAAGTATATTTATGATGGTCGTTTTGCCAGAAGCTATTTGATGCCCATCCATGTATATACAATACGGTTCTATTCGGTACATGTTTTTTTGAGTAAAAAATGTAATACTCATGCTATAACTTCCTCCCCAAACGAAAACAAATCGAATTCTTTAGGAGATAGATCTTCCCTAATAAAATCGATTTGTTTTAAAGTCTCTTTTAATTTTAATTTTTGATTCTTTCTAATTCTCTTCTGAATAATTAAGGAGTCATTGACCACAGTCAAAAAAATATCTCCTAACACGAATAATCCTCTGGCATCAATCATTTTACAAGAAGGCCTCTTCATTAATTCATTTATCCAATCTTGGGAAGTCTTGAATGGATAGTCCAGGATACAATCAATATTAGTTACTTGTGCCCCCAGACATCCTATAGATAAGTTGAATAAATGGTAACCTCCTGAAATATCTCCGTTAAAATATACCCGGTAACCTTTTAGTAACTCTCTAGATTGATTTTGAAAAGGTTCTATACGAAAGGTACTTCCATCCATATTCCATTCCAAATCATTTTTCTTTTTTGTAAACCTTAATCCTTTTAATGCATTTTCTAACTCATTGGGTTCCATAGGGACAAAACAAGTAAGTTTGTACATCAAATTCCTCTCCTATCTCTTTTTCTTCTTTAAAACACAAAAAGAGCCTTTAGGACAGTCTTTAATAAAGCAAGTTTGCTTAGACTGAACCCAAAGGCTCTAAATTTAGTAAATAACCAAAGAAAAAATAACAAAATGTAAAAAAATCTATAGGTTCATTTTACCTTTTTTATTTACTTGTTTCAATAAGTGTATTTAATTAATGAATTGTTGTCTCGATTTCAATTTGTTTAACGAGCTCATAGGCTTTCTTTTCACTAATATTCTCGGAAGAAGCTAGATCATCATAAGTTCCCATTTCCAAAACTAATTTATATTCACTTGTAAGTTGTTCTATTGGTGTTTCTGTTAACTTAGCAGCCATGACTTCATCTTCCACGATGGAAGAATTGGAATAGAAAATTTGTTTGTTTACAGAATAAATCTCGACTAAATTCCCTTCTGAATGGAAATAAGACTTTTTCGTATAGTAATTTACGCTTTGTTCACCATTAATAAGCAAATGATTATGTAATAACATAGTATCAATCCTTTAATATTTTTATCTTTCGTTTCATTTTCAAGTAGTTTTCAACTCGGTTATAATTTCATTTTAAGGCAGAAAGACTATCACTTTGTGTCAATTATGTCAGTATTATATTAAAAAGGAATAAAAATCTTTTACTACATTGTTAAAATTATAATTAATTCTTATATGACTCGTAAAGCCAATATCCCCAACTGGATAACGGCAGTTTTTTTATTTCATTAATTTTCGATATATGAATCGTTGAAGCAATAAAATCAGTACAGTAAATACATAAATAAATATGTAAGTTATTAAAGAACCCAAGAGTAGAAACAACCCGAATATTGAATAAATTGCATGCCCTGCATTTATAATTGAAAAGTATTCATTGCTATAAGTAGTAAGATCATTTATTAAAAATACAATAGTAGGAAAAAGAGCCAATAAAAATACAAAAATAAAATTTTGTTTTAAAGTCATGATTTCTTTTTTTAATATCAAATAGTTCACTAGTATAGTAAGAAAAATATTTATGAGTAATACCATTATTCTATTTTTTCCTTTCTAATCAAAATGGAGAATTAATCTTAATTATTTTAGATTTTACTATCCTTTGAATTCTTTTTACTATGACTTATAAGTTATAACTTATAACTTATAATCAGATAATAATTTATAAATATGGGATAATTATACTATAAAACAAACTTCTGGGATATGTGTTGGTTATCAACCTATTTATTGATCTTAGATAAATAGGTAAGGCAATCTATAAGAATAGTAGCAGATACCCCATTCCGCTAATCGAAATGTAGGAGCTAAAGCAATTAACCCACCAGCATTTGCTGGCGGGTTTTATTTTTTATTACATATTATTGATTAATCCTTGTATAGCTGCTTGTACAAATCCTTGTACATCTTCTTTAAGCAAGTATTCTATTACTGCCCCTAACAACATCTCTCCTAATCCAATCAATAGTTTTTCAACTAATTTTCCTGGCATTCTCCAGTTCACCTTTAATTTGATCCCTAATTCAGTAACCTCTTTTGTTTTTGTAAAATTAAAATCTAATTCTGTTTTCATCTACAAGTTCTCCTTTTAGTAATTTATTAATAGATTTGATTTTCACTCTAGTAACGGGGAATCTGCTTATTTATGACGCTAGATTCCCTGGATTTTTTGTTTATGCTAATTTCACTGTTAACTTCCTTCTTGCAAACCTTAAACAGTAAACACTCTGTTTTCAGACATTCATTTACTAAAGAGCAACAAAAAAAGAGCTGATTTAAAATCAACTCTTCTCCTCTCTCATATATGTTGCTAACTGATCGATTCCATTTTAAGTAACCCCTTCACTATATATAGCAATAGCTTTACTGTTTGTTGCACTTTTTTAGAGAATTTAAAATATCTCCTTATTAAAGAGGGCTTAAAACCTGTATGTTTTACAGGTATCCACGAGAAGGTTTCACTTTCTATGTGTTTGAAAGGCAAAGAAATTAACAGGTTTTTCAAAAAAAGTTCCGAAATGTATAATTTTTTTTGTTTTGACACAAAGATATTTAATAAAAAGTAAACAGAAAGGAGAATTTAGATGACAAAAGAACCAGCCAGCTACAGGATAAGACCTAAGTTAAAGAAGGAAATCGATTCTTATCTCTCTCTGTTGAAGGCCCAAGGACATATCGAAGATTACGGAGAAATGCTTGAAATTTGCTTTCCTCTATTCAAAAGAAGAATGGACATAGAAAAGTTAACAGGGTTTCGAAAAGAAGCAGTTTTATCCGTGGAGAGGGCTTATGAGACCTCTTGGGATGCTATTAATAGGTTATCCTATGAACATGAAATGGAGATAAAAGCAGTTAAATCTGCGGCAGAATTCGAATCGGAAAGATACGAACAACAAATAGACGCTCTCTTGATATATAAAATGAAACATGAGGAATCTGAAAAGATTATTGCCTCTCTAGAAAAAGAATTAGAAAAGGCCCAAACTACTATTGAAAAGGATAGAAAGCTTCATTATAAAGAAATGAAAACCTTAGCTTCCTCTAAATTACAACTATTACCCGTTGAAAATGATAATGAATTAGCAAATTGACACATCCTACATCCTTTAGATGTGTTTTTTCGTTTACATGTTTACGTGTTTACTGTTTACGTGTAAACATAATAAAAGAAAAACCTTCTGTCAAAAACAGAAGGTTTCCTTTTAATACACTCTATGATATTTGTAAACTTTTAAAACATCATCTATTATCTCAATGTCAACAGTATCTTGCTTGATGACTCCATTGGTATACTTAACCTCAAAATCAAACTGAGCGGGACCTTTCTTTAAATTGGTTGGATACTCTTGATGCTTTTCATCGTAGATGAAACCATCATATAGAACATCCGATAATGAAGATAAGGTCTTTGTAATCTTAACAGGAGTGTTATCGGTTTGTTCCGCTATAAGTGTTGTTTTAACATACTCAATAGGATAACTAGAAACATCTGCCTGCAGGAAAAACTTTTCGCCGCTATAGAATTTATCTAAAGAATGACCTAATTCATTGTGCTTTTCTAACCAATCTTCCGCATGGTTCACATGCCCAATTATGATTAAAGGTTTGGCGTAAAACCAGGTTTCCACCTCTGTCGTATCATATCTATCGTTCACTTCAACCGATAGATCATACCGACCTTTTTCGCTTTCTTGTTGTTCATAACATACCGTACTACCAGAGATTACTCCATTTTTCTGGAGGACTAACGATTTTGTCGTATAATTTTTATTAATATAAAGCTTTACATCCATTTTTTGTCCATCAGGGTCTTTCACATCAACACAGATATTTACTGTATCACCTTCAAAAACATCATCAGGATTATACGATAATGTCACTTCAGGTACTCTGTTTTTTACCACCAGTGATTTTGTTTTACTAGCTGTTTCCCCACTGTCGTCCTTCACTATTAATCTAATTTTCCACTCTCCGATGGTATCAAATACCCTAGAAGGATTTACACCAGTTGAAAAACTATTCCAGGTAAAGGAATTTGGTGCTTGGTATTCCCACTGATATGTTAATGGATCTTTGTCTACATCATTTGATTGGTTCTTAAATGTAACATTTGTGTTGTTATAGATAGTCGAAGGACTAAACGTGAAATCCGCAACCGGTGGTCGGTTTTTCACTTCGATTGTTTTACTAATCGAATCACTTGCGTTACTACTATCTGTAACGGTTAGTTTCACTTTCCAACTTCCTTTTTGATTAAGGACCTTGGTAATATCCTTAACGGTGGAGATTTGCGTCCAAGTGGTTTCATTTGGTTTCTGCATTTCCCATTTATACGTAAGGGTATCTCCATCTTCATCACTAGATTTGTTTGTAAACGTAAGATTCGTGTCATTATAAACGGTTGTTGGATTATAGATATAATCCGCTTTTGGCGGTCTATTTCCAACTGTCACTGTTTTTGTCATCGAATCGCTCGCTTTGTTGTCATCCATAACGGTTAAACGAACCTTCCAATCGCCTTTTATCTCAAGAACTTTACTCGTATCTTTCTCCGTCGAAATCTGAGACCATGTAGTTGTGTTTGGTTTTTGAACCTCCCACTTATAAGTTAGTTTATCCCCATCAACATCTGTTGAGGTATTTTTAAATACTACATTGGTTTCGTTATATATGTCTTGTGGACTGTAGGTAAAATTAGCAACTGGCGGCCTATTTAATACTTTAACCGTTTGAGTGACACTGTCACTTGCGCCATCCCCATCTGTAACCGTTAAACGAATTTTCCAATCTCCTTTTTGAGGGAGTACTCTGCTGGGTTCTTTATCCGTCGAAAAGCTCGTCCAAGTAGTTGTATTCGGTGCTTGATACTCCCATTTATATGTCAAAAGATCTCCGTCTTTATCCGTTGAAGCATTGGAAGCTTTAACTACCGTATCATTATAAATAGTTTTAGGACTATAAGTAAAGACAGCTGTAGGAGGTCTGTTTCCTACATTTATAGTCTTGGTTACATTATCACTAGCTCCCGTTACATCTGTGACAGTTAGGCGCACTTTCCAGCTGCCCTTTTTGTTTAAAATACGATTAGGATCCTTAGATGTCGAGAATTCCGTCCAAGTCGTAGAGTTTGGTTCTTGAGCCTCCCATTTATAGGTGAGCGTGTCCCCATCCTCATCGGTAGATAAGTTCTGGAAACGAACATTCGTATCATTATAAATGGTGTCAGGGCTGTAGTTGAATTTGGCTACCGGCGGTCTGTTATCTACTGTTAGAGTTTTTGTAACAGAAGTAGAAGCTTCACCATCATTTACAGTCAAACGGATTTTCCAGTCTCCACGTTCCTCGAACACTTTCCGTGGATCTTTTTCTTTTGATAAGTTATTCCAACTGTCCGTTCCCGATTTTTGATATTCCCAAGTATAAGAAAGTGTATCTTTATCTAAATCATTCGATTTGTTGATAAAAGTGACCTCTGTATTGTTATAAATGGCTGTAGGATTCCAAGTGAAGTCTGCAACCGGCGGTCTATTTATGACATATAAATAGTGGCGAACGGATACTTCTTCTTCCCCATCCGATACAGTTAGCTGGAAGGTATAGTTTCCTTTCTCCAAAGTGAATTTATCCGGAGTTTGGTCAGTCGAGAATACTTGGTAATTCGAATCATCTGAACCATAAGGTTTCCTTTCCCATTTATACGTAAGAGAGTCTCCATCCACGTCACTGGAAGTATTAATGATGCCAATAGAAGTATCATTATAGACGGTGTTACTAGGATCAAAAGAGAATTTAGCAACCGGCGGTCTATTTATGACATATAAGTATCTTCTAACCGATGCCTCTTCTTCCCCATCTGAAACGGTCAATTGGAAGGTGTAATCTCCCTTCTTCATTTTGAAGTTTTCTGGTGTTTTATCCGTTGAAAAGACTTCATAGTTGGAGTCATCCGATCCATAAGGCTTCCTTTCCCATTTATACGTAAGGGAATCTCCATCAATGTCAGAAGAAGTATTAACTATTCCTATAGAGGAATCGTTGTATACTGTATTGCTTGGATCAAACGAAAATTTAGCTTCTGGCGGTCTGTTGTTTACATACAGGTAATGCCTAACGGATGACTCTAATCTCCCATCAGAAACAGTTAGTTGGAAAGTGTATCTTCCTTTAGCCAGTTTAAACGTTTTAGGCGTTTTAGATGTAGAGAACACTTCATAGTTCGAATCGTCCGACCCATAAGGTTTCCTCTCCCATTTATAGGTTAATGTATCTCCATCTGGATCAGAAGAGTCATTTATTAATCCTACAGAGGTATCATTATAGACCGTGTTGCTTGGGTCAAAGGAAAACTTAGCAACTGGTGGTCTATTTGCTTGGAAGTCAAGAATAGCTTGAGATCCTTGGAAGGTCCAATAGGATGTTTGAGCCCATTTCTTTTTATTTTTATCAACGGGGCTAGTTACGCCATACCAAATTGCAGTTTGTGATTCTTCATAATCGATTGTAGTGTACTTTTCACCTAAGTTAAAATAACGGTCATCACCTAAGTCTGCAATAACACTAGGTGCTGACTCTCTAGGTTCTTTTCGTCTTAAAACACCAGTATTATTCATTCTAAGTAAATCTGTATTTTGTCCACTTGATAATGAAAGTTTCCCTCCACTATATTCCTTATCAGTGAAGTCAAATGGCAGTATTAAAGGAGAATATACAATGTGATCATCAACTCTTTTTACAATAAACAGTTGGTATTTAGAATTTTCATCTTCGGCAAATAGTTCTTCTAAAGGTAAGTACGCTTGATAATTAACATCTGCGTATCTCATATTACAATCGTCAACATTTTTATTTGTTGAACCAGCAGGACATTCATTCCAAACACCGGACCCTTGGTTGTTATATTCAAGATCCTCAGTTGCATCAGCTTCCCATTGGATTGTTTTATAAATCTTTACTGAGTTTAAATCACGTTCCCCTGCAACTTTCTTTGCTGCGATATAAGTATCTTGATTAGTTGAAGTATGTTCTTTATAACCCATTATTACTGACCAACCACTAAAATGAATATAGGGTTGCTTTCCCTTACCGAAATCTTTGTTGACTACCTCATATCCGTTCTCAACATACTTATTCATGTAAACATCTGAGATAATTCTTCTACCTGTTGTATTTGGAAACTCTTTATCTCCAACAGTGGAATTCCAATTAGTTTTTACTTTTGAAGGTACATTGTAAATATCATCATCCCCTGGAGCTGCATAAGCACTTGGAATAACGAAAAGAAACAAGCTAAAGAATACTACTAGTGGCATTACATATATGAATCTTAAATATCTCATTTGCCTCCTACTTTCGAAAGGTAGGCTTTTTTAATGGCAGTTGTGTCATTAAATTTCCTCACTCTCCTAGATTAGATTTAGAAAAAAAAAAACAACCCAAGAAACTATAGATAGAGAGACTCTATCTATAATTCTTGGGTTGTTCCCATTAGTTTTATGTAATTTTGCTATATATTAATTCTATAGCAATTTAACTGTTAAATCAATATATATTTAGCGCAAATTCAACTAGTTCATACATATAACGATAACGTTAATTATTTTTATATTGATAAACCGCTGCTTGTCTAATCATGGATAGATTACCTTTAAACCAGCGAGGACTTTCGGTAGTCATTACTGCAATAATAGAGGGACCTTCTATATTTTCTAATATGTGATAATTAGAATTAGAATAAACAAAAGGGTAGCTATCTGTGTTGCTGTCATCAATAAACTCTAAGTCAACAAGATAAAGATCTTGTTTGAAAAAGGAGGAATCAGTTGGGTTATAAACATATCCTGCAGTACTCGATAAATCTAGGTTATTTTCCAAACTAGCCTTAAAGTTTTCCATCGCTTTGTTTTGGTCGAAAACAATCTTACCTTCCGAAAGAGCTTCCTGTTCAACAGCCAAACCTGAATCGTGGACTGCTATTTCGGTAGCGTTTTTCAGCTGCCTAATGGCGGTTTTATCGGCATCTAAATTAAATTGGATTTGAGTAATTAATGCAAACAGTAATACAAATATGATGGTTCTTAATGTAGTAGCCATGAGATTGCTCCTAGTTTACATATTCGCTTAAGATTTTAGTATGTTTCGTAATGGTGCTTGGACCTTGGTTGAAAATATCCAATATGAAAATAAAAGTTCGAGGTACCTGTATACTGGCTTCCATATACTCATTTCTAGGAGTTAATGTTTGAGTAGCTGTTATGTTAATTTTCGATTCATTAAAGTTATAATTTTCAACCAATGTTTGTTTCATATCTTCTACAATACTTGGTGAGAATTTACCTTCTATAGATGCTTGCTTAGCCCCTTCAGCAAGTACTACTTCCACAGCCTCACGATTAAGACTATCTATATAGGCAAGTATGGGAGCGAACATAATGTTCACCGCAATAAAAATCGTCATCCATTCCGCTAATGCTTTAGCCATATCAAAACCCCCTTATTTTTATAAAAGGAAAGGAGCAATTATAAAATAATAGTTGCTCCTTTCTTTTATTCTTTATTTTCCTGAGCCATCAGGTAGGTTTGTTTGCATGTTAGTTACCTTTGTTCCATATGCGCTTGTTTCACTGTTAATTAGGTTGTAACCTCCAATGAATAAGAAAGCTGAGATACAGATTACTGTTATTGCGATTCCTAAAAATGTTGATAATGATGTTTTCATGTTAAATTGTCCCCTTTAATAGTTAATTTTTAGTTGATGTTCGTTCTGTAACATTTCTTCATGTTTCGTGTTTTTATCGGCTAATGCGCCAAAACTAATTCCAATGACCAATGACACCATGATAATGGCCGTAGCCGCTAGTATCATATAAACAGCAAGCGTCTTTGACATGTGTTGCTTCCTCCTTCTTAACTGCTGTCATTAGTGTAAGTCGCCACATCATCAGACAGATCCTTCATCAGATAATAGAGACCCCCAAAGATAAAGGTACTAATTACGATAGCTGTTAAAGCAATTGTCATATAGGTTGCGATGGATTTTTTCATGGAAATCACCCCCCTTAAATAAAAAGTAAGTATAAATGAAGCGAACAGTAAGCAAACAGAATGTTTAGCCTCTTGTTTGTTGTAAAATTAGCGTTACCATAGAAACAATTAAAACAAGGAAGTTCAGTATAATTAAGAAATGCGTCACCTTTACTGGAATGTTTAAGACATCGTTTGTAATCTTTGTTTTTCTTCGGTAGTTTTCTATTTGATTCTTCACAAACATTTGATGCATGCCTCTTAGTTGTTGCAGAGCTGTTTGTCTGTCCATTCCATCCAGGTTTTTAATTACTCCAATTAAAGCGGCCGATTCCTTAGAATCTATCTCCATTAAAAAGTTATCTAATGCGGTATCAGATCCTAAATCACTCGTCCAAGTAGATAATAGCCTCGTTAATGGTTGTTCTAGGTAGATGAAGTAAGGCTTCATACTTCGAAGAACATTATAGGTATTGATTCTGTTTACCGTCATCATCTCTATTTCATTGATTAATAAGTCATAAAGCATAAATACTTCGGAATGTACTTTTGCTTGTTGAAAGTTAACTACTCTTTTCATGACAAAGTTAAATATAGAGAAAGGAAAACTCGGTAATGAAAATAAAATCAAGATGAGAATGACGATACCACTGATATAACTTGTTTGAGTGATGGTTCCTTCCAGTAGCAATGGGATTAGTACATAGTAGATAATGAGAAATCCATATATACTTCCAAATAAAAGGTAGTACCTAAGCCCATTTAACCCAAGAGGATATTGTGCTCTTCTGAGTTGGTCCTCCGCTTTAGAATGTTTAGATCCTTCAATTAATTTGTTTCTGCTTTTTTCAATGCTGGAAGATAAACGAATTCTATAATTTTGGCGTTCTGCTTTCGTACTAAGGCCGGTATACACTAAGATTCCAGCAATAATAGATAAAGAAATGACAATTAGATATACAATGACATTCATCAATTTAAAAAGTACAATTTCATTTTCCATCTTGTTACCTCCCGTCTTTATAAATCATTTTTTGGACTCTTTAAGAAGATGGAAATAATGATGGAAAAAATAACACCGACTAAACATAGACAGAAAAGAAACAAGTTCCATTTCCCTCCAAATTGTAAGGAGAACCAATCCTGAGCACCACTTGAATAGTAGCCTAAGATTAACGATCCAATGAATAGCGGTGCAGTAATAAACCCGTCATAAATCGAATCTTGCATTTGTGACTTTTCTTCTTCTAACATCTCTTCTGTATCTTCCATTTGTTTGGTTAAAACCATCAAGGCATTTGAAACTTTTTCATTATACAGATAGGCTTTTAAAATAATGCTCCCTAGACGTTTGGACCAATTGGTATTGGCTGTATACGTAAATACCTGGACACTTTCTTTTAATTCCTTTTCGCTACGTGATACTTGTAAATCAGAAATTAAACGGATGGTTACTTTTCTGAGATCCTCATTCTTAATTTGCTTTTGGGTTTCTACTAATGCATAGTACATATCCTGTTGGTTGGCACTATAATTTTGCGTTAATCTTTGTACGATAGATAGAAACTCTAAGCTCATGAGATAGCGAATCTTGTTTAATTTCAATCGCAAAAATATATAGGGAATAGTGGAAAGTAACAATCCAAAAATGGCAGCAACGACCAAGTCATGGAGTGCTATGAAAAAAAGAACGAACATGGAAAACCCTATAATCCCACTAAAAAGAACAAAAACTTGAGCGTCTAACTCATTCCGATTATCGCTTGTGGTCCGAATTAGGAGTGAAATATGCTTCACTAAAGGATTTCTGCTAACTGGGCTTTCCTTTACATCTAAATTCTTTTTAATTCTTCGTATCCTATATTTATAATTCCAGTCACTATAGGTAACTTTTAGCGATTCCATCATGATTAAGTAAGCAACTCGCAAAGCTACTACGAGCAAAATACCATAGAGAATGTAAATTACACCGATATGCCAAATCCAATGTACGATGTTAACCATTAGAATTCTCCAGCATGTCATGAAGTAGCTGATCTTTAATCAGTTCATAATCAGACATAGGCGACTCTTTTGCTTTTCTCGCTAAGTGATTAATTAATATTTTGGCATCCTCTAGACTTTCTCCCGCCATTAAAGCAAGTAGTTCTTTTGAGATATTAGAAGAATAGTAATACTGATTTGTAGTCGGACTATAACGAACTAAATCTTGCGTTCGGTGGCGTCTTTTCTCCTCATCCCAAATGATTTCCGTTACCCCAATGACACGTTTCCTTCTCCTGTCTCTATCAGCACTCATTGTTACAATAATATCTATGTTTCTAGCAACCCGCTCCAACTCATTTTCAAAGTTCCGGTTAGGAAACTCATCTAGGATATGTCGTGTAATTTGGGGAACGACATGTTCTACCGTTGTTAAGTGGTAGGTAGAGTATGCTCCTCTTTCCCCACGTTCACATGCCTGAAGGTAACCCTCCGTCTCTAATGATCGAATTTCACCAACAACTATAAAATCATGTTCCATCCGTAATAAACGTGGAATGGCGTGATGTAAGTCACCCTCTTTTGCCTGTATCTCAAAGATGAGTCGGTTCATTTCTTTGGATAAGTTTAATTCAAAGTGTTTCTCTAATACGCCAATTACATAAGAAGGATCTCGTTCTTTAATCATGGTTTTCATAAAGGTTGATTTGGCTGAACGTACCCTTCCTGCGAAGATGGTATTGGCCATAACTCTAGATAAGGAGCGGAAGAAAGGTATATCATCTTCCAATATTGTTCCTAAACGGGCCTGTTCTTCTAAACCGAAATTTTTCACCACAAATCGGCGGAACATAATATAGTTTTCCTTTCCCCGCGGCTTTTGTATCATGGTGATACGGCTACCATCTTCTCTTTCAATCTCTAATTCTGGAGATTGTTCATTGATAATGGCATCCTTGATTCGGATAGTAAAAGCCTTCTTGATTCTTTCGACCCTTTCAATACTTTCAAATTCTTCCTCTTGTTTTACAAAAGTACCGTCTACATCAATCCAGAGTTGAGTTCCTCTTATTACGGCTGCTTCACTGTTTGGCATCTTGTCCCACTTATGAAGAATGCTGACTCCCCATACTTCATGGAAGATAGCTTCTGATAAAGAATTATAAAAAGATGGATAATCCGTCGAAGAGATATTCTCTTTATGAAGCACCTCGTTAATCTTCGTAATGAAATAAGACATGGCTTGCTCATCACCGATAACTGCTCTATGTTGCCGTTCTAGCCAAATGTTGCTATTGTCTTCTACAATATCTGTTATGTCATTTGGTGTTTTTTTATCAATGGACCCATCAATGACAATCTCTTGTAACTGACTTCTTACTTTCGTACAAATATCTTTAAAGGAGCGGGTTCTAGCATATGTATTTATTCTAACTACCTGCTTCAATCCATTCTTTGAAATGGTATCAGCCAACCATTCTGAGATAACAAACTCCTTTTGAATACCAATTTCTCTTTCCATGCTGTTCAGGTTCACTCACTCCTTTCTAATTAAAGAGAGAAAATAATCCTCTTTTCTCTTTCGTTTTTCCGATAGGATTAATAGATTCAGAAATATTACCTTCTGAGATAATTAATTTTGATAGGAAATCTATCTCTTTTGAATAAGCACTTTCCGTAAAGTCGTATAGTAACTTTCTTTGATAAGCAGCCATTGTTCCAAGTTCTTTCACGTCTGGTATAGTCGATATCTTCACCATATTTAACTCATCTTCTAGATCTTTTTCATTGATGAGTGTGTTTCCAGGTTGGTATTTATTAATAATGAGCAAGAAATCATCGGCGCTACCACCTGCAGGTTCAATTAGCTGATGAAAGACATAAGGGAAGTAACCACGGTAACCCTTTACTTCCTGATTAGTTACTAAGAATTTTAAACCACTAGATAGGTAAGACTGAACGGTTGGAGCAGTATCAAAATGAGTACCTGCATCAATCAAAATAACATCGAATATTTGCTGTGCTACCTGGATTAGATGTTCAATCTCATATGGTTGGTACATTCTCTGCAATTTAATATCTCGATTTCCTGCTAAGTGATAGAAAGAGTCATTGTAATGGATTGCTTCTGACAATCTCTGTACCGTTAAATTCTTTAGGTTAAGATCTACTTTCAAATCATTCAAATATTGGCCTTCATAATGGTAAAGATAATCAGCTGGGTCCCAACTGTTAAGACTCAATACTAATACCTTTTCATCTGTTTTTTGAGATAAAGAACGAGCAAGATTTAGAACCGTTGTAGTGACTCCTGCTCCACTATGTGTTCCGAAAAAGCTAATAATTCTTTTGGTAGAGGTATTATCTTTTTCAAATAATCTAGCTGTAATTTCGTCTACGAGCTGTTCCTCCGTACTGTACTCATTCATGACATGGATTTTAACAGCTGCTGCTACTTTCGAAATTCGTTTCGTTAAAATATCACTCTTTAATGCAACTGGTTTGAAGAAAATAGTCTGATTAGGATATAGCTCTCTAATATGGTTTAAATCATCGATTTGTATCATTTCACCATCTAAAAAAATGGCATCAATGTTTTTTTCTGTATTAGATAATGAGCTAGTAAGAAAGGCGGTCAGCCCCTCTTCCCGTTTCTCAAATAACTGTTTATACGTTGAGTTTTTTGAAACAATAAGTAACTTCATGTTTTTAGCCTCCTTCATTAATAAGTGATATAGAGCTTAGCTTCATTCCCTAACACTTGGTCCATTAACATCGTAAAATCTTCATCATTTAGGATTACTTCTAGATCACTGATAGTTGATGTAGCATTTAACCTTTGATCCTCGGTAGTTTCTTCTGTAGTTGCAGAGACGACTTCTTTGTTACCAGAATCCTTTACGTATACTACTTTGACATCTTCTAAAAATGGCATAGCACTGGTAGAAGCTTTTTCACTACCTTTTGAATTTTTACTGGACGAGCCATCTTCTTGCATACTATTGGAACCATCTTTGCTCACTAGATAAATATCTACGGTATCTTTCCTTCTAAGAGAGCCTGGCTGTGCGTAAATCATATCCTTCGTGATAGGTCGAATCGCTTCTCCCTCTTCTTTATTTGGAACGATTTCTTCCACATCCAACATATTGCCAGATATCATCGAGTTACCATCAATTAATTGGCTAGAATCTATGCCGATAATGGAATTGATATCTTTGGCTAGTACTACATTGCTAATAAGGGTTTCCTTTGGTCTTCTTTCAGTAGTAATCTTATCTGCAGTTATTTTTTCGCTTTTTTGTATTTCCTCATTGGCTTTCACTACTACTACTTCAACTGAATCAATTCGATCTCGTAAGAACATATCGTAGACAAAGATGAAAGCTATTGTACAAAGTGCAGTCATCAAGCCGAGAGTAATTTTGACAGAGGGTCTATTTAAAAACTTCATTATTTTGTTTTGCCTCCTGATTTGATTTTTGGATAGAGATTTTTTTATGGAATATACTTCTTAAGAATCCACCTTTCGTTTTATTGGTTAATACTTCTTTTGGTAGAAGCAGCTCCGTTATAGGTGAGAACAGGTTGGATATTTTCAATGGATAGTCCTTTTGATCATTTAGGAAAACTCCTTGATATTGTGCTTGGAAAACATCCGTATCTATAAAGGAAGGCAAGGTTAAAATCAATTTCTCTGCTAGTAAATCCTTAATTAATGGATTATTGGTTATCCCTTCTGAAAAGCGATTACCAATAAAATGAAGCTTTTCAGATTGGATGATCGACTTCAGCTTTGGACTCTCTTCTAGTTGTTGCAGAAGCGGAACATCTGGAGTCACTACCATTAATGCAATATCCGCAATATCCAATAAGTCTTTCGTAATTTCTTTATCCCAGCTCGTTCCGATATCAATGATGTTAATTAAAGCATCACTGGAATATAGAACCTTTATAAATGTCTCCAATGAAATGTCATTTGGAGCTTCATAATCTGATGTTGGGTTTTGGCAGATGATTTGAACACCATCTTTCGTCCATTCACTTGTCTGGTTTGGAATTTTATATTCCATTATTAATTCTTGAAAGAGGCCCCTATAATTTGGAGCATATTGAGTACCAAAAAAACGATCATAAGTATACGGAGTAGTTAGTGGAGACTCCATGTAACTAACCGAGATACCTGTTCTCGCAATGTTCCTTGCTAAAAGGTGAGAAACAAAGGAGCTGCCGTTTCTTGCCGAGGGACTTCCAACTAAAACTGTTTTTCGTTTAACGGGTATCCCAATTACTTTCTCTGTATTGTTATGTACATGAATGTTATAGTCCCGCTTGATCACATTCTTTTGAACCACTTTTTGTACTACTTTTTTCTCTACAACCTTTTGAACAACTTTCTTTTCAACCACTTTCTGAATGACCTTTTTTTCAACTACTTTAACGGGTCTAACCGTTTTTTCTTTCTTCTCTTTATCCTTTTGCTTTTCTAATTCCAACCGCTCCTCTTCCTGTTTAGCAGCAAAAAGAGGAATAGTAGTAGATAAGTACTTCTCTACCTGAGAGAATTTAGGCGGTTCTGAAAGCTGTTGAATAAACTGGTCTAAATCAATGGTGTTTTGATTAAAGATATCCATGATACCGACACTAACTAAAGTAGAAAGATACGGATCTTTTGTCGGGCGTTCACATAAAAAGACAATACGCATTTGATTATCGTATTGGATACGACATTGTCTAATGTAGGCCAGCAATTCATTATCTCTATCCACTTGTTCCGCAAAGGAACTTTCCAAGTAACGGT
Organism: Niallia sp. Man26; assembly: GCF_022049065.2. Taxonomy (NCBI): domain Bacteria; kingdom Bacillati; phylum Bacillota; class Bacilli; order Caryophanales; family Bacillaceae; genus Niallia; species Niallia sp. Man26. The sequence continues at coordinate 49,966 of NZ_CP095746.1, read as the reverse complement.
CATGGATAATTAAAATATCTGGGGTTTCGAGATCGACAATTTCTTCTAAATATCGTCTATGTAAAACCTCTTGATTAGCTAGGGTGAATAGGCTTGTATGCTTGTCAAAAGCATCGCACAAGATTTCTGTATAATTACGATCCCCAACCGCTATAAGTACCTTTTTCATGAATAAAAAGCTCCTTTAAACACAAAAACACCCGAACAGAAAAACCTACTACACGCATGTGTAGTATGCTTTACGTTCGGGTGTTTCCCGTTAATTTATATGATGTTTTTATCGTTCAATTTAAAGTTATAGTCTAGTTAATTATAGCTGATCTCAATACTTCTTAAAAGAGAATCACTAATTTACTTTTTCATAATATCATTTGGTCTTAAAAGTATCAAGGGGAAAAAGATATTTTTCCCAAATTTAATATTTAAGATTTAAAATAGTTGTCTTTAAGTCTTTTGGTATCTATAAATCTATGATTCCCATCGGGTAGAGTATACTTCCTTGATCCTGCTGTTATTGGTTCACCTTCTGAAACCTTTTTAAAATAAAAAAAGGAACCATCCTTTTCCAACATTAAATCATGTCCTTTATCCTCATAATATTTACCTTCAAGTAACTCAAATGTGTGATTAGTGTTTTGGGTAGCTATTATCTGTATATCTAGATTAGTAGGTTCTATATCTTTTATATAATCCGAAAAGGAGAAATTATTTTTTTCTAACCTATTATCAGTGTTTATAGGTAATAAGAATACCACAATTAAATCAGCTGCCATAGTATCTGTTGCAGCGTATGGTACAGGATCTTCATTTCCTTCAGCATCAGGATTATATAGATATATATTAACATCCATGCTAACAACAACATTTGCAGCAATTACAATGTTATCACCGTATATAGTAACATCTTCTAAGTTAATATCGGTTATATCACCATTTAAGGATGGTGTTACATAACCACCCATAAAATAATCAGGATGAATATCTCTCGGAGAGATTTCATTAAAGTAAGCTTCTACGTCTACTTTAATTGAATTAACAAAGTTTTTTGTAATAAGTTCTGTAAGAAGGCCATTTCTTAATTCAATCTCAATATGAGGTAAAAAGTCCTCATACAACATTTTGATATGAAGGTTTTCATCTTTAAATAGCGTGTTAATAATTTCCTCGTTGTGTGCAAAGAAATCATTTGTGTTTTTATAGGCAACTATATTTACATCATCAATTAAATCAGGATGAAGAGGATAAGGATGTTCTGCCGGACTTTGATTAGCATCCGGAGCTCCAAAATCTTTAGTGTTATTGGTAATGAAAAAGCAGTTCTCTAATTGTTGTTTTTGAATGAATAGCTTGTATGTATTCCAGATTATAGCATCACGAATTTCTTTTCTTGCATGTTTAGAACCTTTGCTTTTAACAATAAATGGTGGTTTTTCATTCATATCCAATTCAACAATAAGAGGAAGTAGATCAATATCGTAAGGTACCCAATCTAATTGATTCTCTGCCTCTAGCTTTACATAAAACTCTTCGACACAATTTATCATTAATTCTAGCTCTTTTTCAGTATCAATTGCGATAGAGGGAGTAATTAAATACCGACTTACCATATTATAAGCCTGGGACATTTTATTAAGCTGTTCCTCTATAAAGGCTTTATGACCTCTCAACATCTCTTTATATACCACATCATTTATATATAATTTCACATCTTCATGTTTGGCTAATTGAAGTAGTAATGCATTTTTTCCTTTAGTTAAAAAGGGGTCTCTATAGATAAGATTAGTGTCCAAAAAGATATTCATTGATATGTGCTCTCCTATTTCTTGAATAATGGTAATTATATCAAGAAATGCCTTTTTTGTGTTGGATCTTTAATTTTGGCTTTGAAGGTTTGCAAATCTTGAAAAGCTAAACTTTAAAAACTCTTTATACGTTTAATAATTTTTGGTATGCTTGTTAAGCTAAATATGAAAAAGGGTGATGAAGTTGAGCGAAGAGAAGTTCAACGGGTATGATAGTTCAATTATTTATGACTATAAGGAATATCCTGACAAGAAAAGTGGTCGCTGTGATAATTGTGACAATGCTCAGTTTAAAAGTTCTGCTAAGAATTTCACTTTTATTCGGGAATGCCGTAAATGCGGAATGAAAAAAAGTATTTAATATCTATTTTTGCAAAAATAAAAAATTAAAAGGCATGGGATTATATATCCCATGCCTTATTTTATCTTAATGCTAATCACTTTAGATTCCTTCTTCATATCTGATAACTTTTTTGCGAATTTTTTTACCGCTGGATCTTGCTTCTTCTTGCTACTTTTCATTTCATCTCACCTCGTAATTGTCTATAAAAAAATTATTACCAATAAAATCTTAAAATATACAAGTATAGTTAAATAAAATTGTTCTAATCCCCTCTCTGCTTGTCTATATATCTATTAGAGCGGAAAAGTGGAATAGTGACGTAGAGATAAGGACATTTTTTGTAATGGGAGAGGATAGGATGGGATATATCAATCCTTTATTTAATGAACAAAGAATAATAAAGGAACAGAGTAAACCAGTGTTACTTCCGGAAATAAAGCAGGAGAAAAAAGTAAAAGTAAGGCAGATTAGAGCTGATAAAACACACAAATTAAAATTTCCAGTAACCAATATAGAAAGAATGAAGTTGCAGTCTTTGTGTAAACAAGTGCAAAGATCCTTAAAAAGTAAAGGGGCAGAACCAATACAACAAACAAAGTTGAATACGTTATTACTTCATTATGGTTTAAATAATCCAGCTATTTTGGAATGGGACTGGCCATACAAAGACTCTAAACACTATATGCATACTAATCTTTTAGAAACTGTTTTTGAAAGGGAAATTGGAGGACCATATGGTTTGGCAATACGTAAAGGGCTATCTGAGCGAAAAACAGCATATATGGTGATAATGTCAGTATTAAAATGGTTAGAAGGAGGTGGTAATATTGAGGAAATCTTTTAGTGGATTAGATATTTTAAATGGAAGGATGACTGGTGCATATAAAGGTTTTTTCCAAAGTTTTTTTTCCTCCAAAAAATACATCTCAATAAAGCTACCTTATTACGATTACCTTAGAGGACAGGTTTTTATACAAGATCTTAAAGATAATTATCCCGAGGCAATAACCTCTTATATTGATATTGGTCATTTAATTGAATTGTTGTACAAGGACTTTTTGAATCAAATAAAGAGAGGTGTAAAGAATGAAGATGTTGCTATATACCTGAAACAAAGTATGGAGAAGTACTTTCCAGTAAAAGTGGTTGAGAAAAGAGTGTTTAAACAAGTAAACCATCACTTGTTTAAATATGAAGAAATGGCGGAAATGGACGAGGATGAGGAAAATGAAGAAAAGTTTGCATATATAGAGATACGTTATTCAGAGAAAGTGATATTGAGGGGAGAAATCCTTTTATATGATCTTACTCCATTCCTAGATAATACAACTATAACGGTAGAACAACTGATTTCGATTATATATCTTGATTTTATCAAACGGGTTCAGGAGCATGGGAATTCAGTCACTGTCCAGCAGACTATCCTGAAAAAGCTTCAGAGTAAATAGAATGAGACTGAAAAGGTGTATTTGGAATGGAATTCCCAATACACCTCCATTATTCACTGCAGTTTAAAACTATAGTTTGAAATCTTCTTAACAATTGCATCTTTATTTTCAGCATTTGTTAGTTTTTCTGTTATACCTTCTATATTCCCATCCGCTATTGAGCGGAAATATAAGGTATCTTCATCTTTTACGATTATAAAGTTACGGCCCTCTCTTTTAGAAAAAGAGCTTTCTATATCTCCATATACTTCTTCAGCAACAAGTCTATATACTTCATACTTATCAACTTTCTCTCCAGTTTTTTCTACAGATGTAATATTATAATTGGTATCATCTTTATGTTCATCTTTTATAGTCCAAGAACTTGGAGAATCTACATGTATAATTTCATTCGTAGCATGAATGCCAATATAAGTATCTCCTACTGGAAGTAATCCAGCAGCAGTCGCTGTTTTACTCTCCTCTTTTGTAGCACAAGCTGTTAAGGTAATGATGGTTAATAAAGATAGAATTAAAGATATAGCATATTTTTTTAAATTCATTCCGTTACTCCTTTACTAGTGTTTCTAAATAAAATGCATAGGTACTTGGTTATGTAATGACTTTTGGTTTATTCGAAAAGGGCTAATACCGATAAAAAGGAATTAGCCTCTTTTGATTAAGTTATTCAATGGTCTTTATAAAAGAAATAAATTTGTCCAATAAATTAGAGTCATAATATTTGTCCTTTAATTCAATTAGTTCGGACAGTATTCTTTCTTTTTTTAATGGTTTTTGATAAATACGACCATTTAACATGGTGTCATAGGAATCAATAATTCTAATTATTCTGCCCAAGAGTGGAATGTCATTCCCTGCTAAAGAATAATAACCACTTTTGTTGATATTTTCATGATGGAATAGAATACTTTTTGCATAAGTACGGGGAAAATCAGCTGTATCTAAAATTATCTCATAACCGTACCTGGTATGTTTTTTTATTTCTTCATATTCTGATTTAGTAAGTTTCCCCTCTTTATTAAGAAGTTTAGAGGGAATAAGAAGCTTCCCGCAATCATGGAGAGAACCTAACTCAAACATATTGGAATTCTCCATGCCAAGAAGGCCTCTAGAAGCTTGCCTACTCTTATAGAGTGTTCATAAGTAGCGGTGCAATGTGATCTGAGAGACTCTAATAATGTTTCTACAGTGAATTGTGTAGTTACAGCCATTTATTCCTCCTATATAGGTAAACGGATACGATTCAAACCTTCTTTATGTGGTTGGAAGAAAGAAGTGTTTAGCCCCTCTTCCATAAACTCTTCTACACAAAGAAGTATATTAAAGGGATACGTATCTAATAAAAGTTCTTTTTGAATCTGCTCAGCAATACTTAGAGTGGATGTATAAAGGATAACCATTTGGACATTCTCAGGGAAGTCACTTACTGGTAGACAGCCATATTTTTCGTGAACATATTTCCAGTTTTCCAGTTTATCACGAAAATACCCTATGTAATTCTGGTTCATTTGAGCACGATCAATTAGAAAATTTATGTTACCATTCTGTGTTTTTATTTCCCCTACTCCTAGCGGGAACTTATATCGGTGATTATTCGCAATTCTTGCATTCCATTTCCACTTGCTTAGTACTTTTCTTTCAATAAGTTGGCAGCGGAGTTCGTTCATTGCTACATATCTTTTAATACCACCAATACCGTAGTTATCCCAACGGTTAGGGTCCATATAGAACTGGTCATTGTAATAATGCTTAAGTAATTTGAAGCCCGCTACTCCTAATGTAAAGGGAGCGGCTGGTTTAATCGCTTCTTCTACATCTGTACGGATTCGTACTTTCCATCTTTCCACTATTCCATTGGTGCGTAAGCGGTCCAATCTTTTAGACGTGTCTGATCGGCTCATGATTGGTTCCATATACCGACGTAATTGTTCTTCCGTAGCACATATAGCATCTCCTAATACCTTTATAAGGGTAAAGTCCTTATCATCAATGATTTTTCTATTTAAGAGTGTTATTGCACCTTCAATACCTGTGTAAGGGAAATATTTTTTTGGGAGTATCTTGCTACCTTTTAGTAGAGGGTGGTCCCAAAAAGGAACCTCCCCATTTCTGGTAGTAAACATAGGGTATTCAATTTCTTGTTCCATCGTATTCATTACTCAAACAAGAAACTTGCTGGATCTTTTAATTTCTTTTTACCCCTTGGATAACCTGTAATGGTTACTCTTGCTTTTCGATTCTTTTTGTCTACGCTACGTACTACACAAGATACGATATCCCCAGGCACAGGCTCATCTAAATAGTTTGGCTTAATCCCTTTCACTTCTAAGCCAACATCCAGCTGCACAAAAATACCATGAATAGGGCTGACAGCTGTTACTTTACCTGCAATTGTATTCATTTCCTTTAATGTTTCTAGCTTATTAAACGGGTCTTCAATGGTAGCTCTTCTGCTTACTTGAATTAAGAAGTTTTCTTTATCGAAGCGGAGTACCTTCACTTCAATTTCTTCTCCACGATCAAATAATGTTTCTACACTTCTGCTTCTATCCCAACTCCAGTCATTCGGCAGCATGTAGCAGTCAGCACCATTTACTCGAACGAAGATACGTCGTGTAGTGGGATTGAAACCACGCACAATACCTTTGAATACTGTATTCTTTAGTTCATTGGTTTCCTCTAGTTCTGTTAACTGTTCCATGAAAGCAGCTCTTTTCATGTTGTCTGCTTCCCGAACACTTACGATTGCTATCTTATCTTCTAGGTTTAAGTTAGTTATGATAAACTCCTGGATACTCCCAGTAAATCCATTTAGAGATTTGTACTCATGATCAGAAAATTCATTACTAGGGCAATAAGCTGTTATATTACCCTCGAGTTGGAAAACTGCTACCTCTATTGATTTATCTACATAACTACCGTCTTCTAAGACTTTGGATGTTTTATAACCTACGGAAGTAACTACCCCTTTAATGATTTCTCTATTTCTTCGGATTCTTGCTAATTCCTCTAATTGTTGGTCGTTTGTCCATGATGCTTGAGTTAATTCTGCCACTTATTGTTCCTCCTAAAAATTAATTTGAGTAAATAAGCAAAAAAAAACAACCCAAAACAAAAGTAGTGATAACTACTTCGTTTTGGGTTGTTCCCATTAGTATATTTGGTTATTTTGCTTACTCGTTTTCTTAATAAAGAAATTTTACCCTAGATTTCTAATTATTTCAAGGGTTGGTTTATGAATCGAAGGGTTGAATAAAACCATCTAAAGGAGAGGAAGTGCTTTTTTCTTCCTTTTTCACCTGATTTACTTCTGATTGCAATTCTTTAATCAGAGCTAATTCCTCGTCTCCCAACTTGGATTGCTTTACTTCTTTTTTTTCTTTTAATTCTATTTCTGTTATATACATTTGCTTATTAAATAAGCTGCCAAGATCAAACTCTTCAATTTTTGCTGAGTTTTTTTCGTGGTCATTAACTTTCTCTTCTTTAGTTAATAAATTCGAATTAATTAGAGGTACAGATTCGTTAGGTTCGCTGCCCAAAGGCTCCAAAATTGTTATTTGATTTTTAATAGCTAAATTAGAATGGTTTGAGTTCTTATTAATCCCATTTGATTTAAAAGTAGGTTTTTGTTCTGGTGCTCCACTTGGATTTACAGAAAATTTGATTACATCCTCTTCTAATTTCTCTTCCTTCTTTTCTTTCATAAGATCAGGAGGGGCAGCTTTAACTTCTTCAATACCTTGTTGAATCAATTCTAAATCATTCCCCTTAGCTTTCCTTCTCTCTTCTAACCATATATCCCCGTTTTCTGGTAACACCTTCACAACAGCTTCTTTAAATTCAGCTCTTGGTACAAAATTGGCATCTATTTGTCGTACAGGTACAGGTTTATTATTTACCACAATTTTAATGGCTGCCTGGAAAGCTTTCTGATAGATAATATCGCTAGGAGAAAGGATTGCTTCTTTCTTCTTTTGATAGCTACTTCCAGTCCTAAGCATAGGTTGTTCCTGAAGAGGACTAACAGCTTGTTCATTTTTTCCTTCTTCGAATTTTTCATCTTCTCCAAATATCTCTGAGAAGAGCTTTGCATCATAGGAAGGGATGTCTCCATAAACCATCTTATGCCGGAGCGTACCAAGTAAAGTTTGCATATACGTCTCTCCGTATTTATCAGCTAGCTGTGTAATGGTTTGGGCAACAACGGTAACGATGGCTTTATATTTACGACTTTGTGCTGGAAATTCTTTAAATGGTTGAAATATATAGTCGGGAAACTCATCCGCAATTATATGCGCGAATGTACTTGTATTCGGTTTACGACGGAAGACAGCATTCTGCAGACTAAGTAAGACGAGCTTACCTAGGATATTAGAAAGGCCAGCTAGTTCCCCTTTTGCAGTATTAACTAAGAGGATTCCCCCTTTTTCTAAATGTTCATCGAATGAAAAGTTCGATTTCCCGAATAGGACTCTGCGAATAAGAATGTTCGCTCCAATGTCATTTAAAGTGTTGCGCAACCCCTTTACATACTCTCCTTGAGCATCAACATATACATCTTGTCCTCTATATTCACCATGAGCTACTTTTTCAGCTACCGCATTACCAGCAACTCGAAAAACTTTAGGAATATGGTTCATATCAAACCATTCATCAATTTGCTTCACGATTGCCCAATGGTTACGATCATCCCGATTCTCTATTAAATCGAAGTCTGGAGGTATGGTGTCTTTTAACTCAAGGTGCATTTGTCTAACTAGTTGTGGGTTATCATACATTCTTAGTAATATATCAAAAGTTACCTCTTTATCCGGATTATGAAGCTTCAATAAATAAATATAGTTTTTCAAATGGTTTCTTTCACTCTGTTTGAAGAAGTCATTTCCTCCACCTTCCGCCAATCCCTCAATGACCATTGCGAAGGCTTCAGCAACTTGATCAACAGGTCCTTGCATAGGATTAATCGAAGGCGTATTCTCGTTAGTTGGATCTATATAGAAGACAGACTCTTCTGGAATACCATGTGCTTGAACTAATTGATAAGCCTTCTGGCATAAGTCGTTAGAAGGTTCAATGATACTAATACTATTCAGATACTTCCCGCGCACATCCTCTGAATCATAATTCTCTAATTTAGAGATCTTAGGATAATCATTGATAAACTTAGTCATCCAGTGAAGGTCTTGATTTATTATGGGCAGTAACAATGCCGCTGTTTTACCAGTACCGATGGAACCAATAATGATATTATTAAGTGTTCTATCGCGACCTGGTTGTATGATTAATTCTTTGGTTTCGGAATCTGGACCTAATACTACATCTGGCCATTGTTCAGTATCACTTTTCCTAAACCATTTCTGTAAGAGTGAATTCTTATATTCAAATTCATAAAAAGCAGTCTTAATATCCTCTGAGTATTGGGAATACTGCCCACCTAACCACATTAATATCATTCCAGTTACTACAGAAGGTGTAAAAATAATGGTTATAAATAAAGTGTTAATATCCCCTACAGCTACAGCGAACCAAATATTATCTACCTGAAGTTTTTCAATAAGATTTCCTAGATACGGAATTAGAGTATTGTAGACAGGCATAGTAATCAACCATAGATAATAAAAGGTGATCCCCAAAAACATGTTCCAGAACCATATAAGCCTCCAAAAAGGAGTTTGAAACTTTTTGTACTTGGTACTTATTAGCCAACCACCAATTAGTATAACCGTGGATATGGAAAATCCAATAAATCCTGGATACATGGTACTACCGAATAAAACGAAAGAAGCAATGCTTCCTGTGAATTGACCAGTCATGACAAATAGATAATTTACTATGGAGCGGATTGATAAATATAGAGACAATACCCCTATGACTGAAATGGAGATAGCGGGAACTTTTGGGTGAACTCTCCAATTACTCAATCACTCTCACCACCTCATTAGTCGGTTTAGGTGTTGGTATCTTTTTATAATGCCATACCTGTGTTTGTGAAAAGGACGTATTTTGGAAATCTCTCGGGATTACATCATTCTGCATAGCGGCTGTGCTTAGATATAAAACATTCAATTTGTCGACTTCTCGTTTTATTCTTTTAGAAGAAATTAGAGTTTCTAAATAGGATATCTTATCAAGTGTGTCTACACTTCCCTCTTCGGCTAATTTAAAAATAATATCCATCTTCTTATTACTTACATGATCAATCACACTAAAATGACTATCCGCATATAACTCTTCAGATACGTCGTTGGAGTAATATGCACTAGCTTCTCTTGGTTCCATCGTGTAATCAATATCATCATTTAATTGTACAGAAAGGACAGCTAATTCTAACTCGCTCTCTTTATGACTTCGCGTAATTGGGTAGACACCTTTTAGGATGTTGCTAGCAATACTTGAGCCTCTGTAGGCAGAGCAAACATAAAAGTGTAAGTTTTCTAACCGGTGCGCGAGTTTGTTAATAATAAGTTCTTTGATATTGAGAACCCGAGTTTCTCGAGTCGAGGCATACTCAGTCGTATATATTTCAGATCTATTATCAGCAACAACAAATAATACAAAATGATTTTCCGCTGGTCTGGCCTTTGCTAATTCCATGTAGTTATCCACTTTTTCATGAATTCTATTTAGATTCTGAGAACCTGTATCAAACTCGATATTAAGAATTCTTCCCTCAGAAGTTTCGATCTTCCAGTCAGGAATAATAATGGTTTCTTCTTTGTTAAATTTAGTTTCGTCTGACAAATAAGTTCTGTAATTAGGATGGGTAGAACTTATTATAGATAGTTTGTCTTTCATTTCAATTAAAGTATCTATTACAACATCTTGAATTCCAAAATAGTGACTTGGTTGTTTGATATTCTTTATGTTTACTTCTACTAACTCTCCATCTTCAATTACCCTTTCATTACGCAAAATATGAAATCCGTTTTTTCCAATTTTATAGCAGGATACAGCTGGTTTCCCTAATGTGCGTAAATAATCAATAGATACGATATCGTTAGATAACCATCTTTTTAATTTTGATTTAATCGTAGATTCTGGAGAGTTAAGAATGTATCGTCCATAACGCTTTATTTGTTTAAGGGTTAAGATTCTGTTTGTGTAGAGTAACTTCAACAGTTCTAAATCCTTCGTATTGATCCAGGCTCCTTTTCTTGTGTATTTCACTGAATACCAAACTTTTTGATCTTTTTCCACTTTTCCCACTCCTTATTTTTGACAAAAAAAAGACCCTATCAAATAAGAAGCAGTGATACTACCTCTTAAATGATAGGGTCTTTCCCTTTGGATAAATTAAACTGAAATTAGTATAACATTGGAGATAAAGGGACACAAGAGTGTATATATAAACTGTATAAATATAATGCTTCATACAGGATTTTTAGAAATGAATAAACAAATTTAATGTAGTTGGTTGGGTTCAAATCTTAAGGACTTTTAGGGTACTAGTTCACGGGAAAATTGATCATTTTGAAGATGAAAAAAAGGTATGAAGTCTGGATTTCAGAGGGCGATTGAACCCTTGATATCACTGGGTTTCTACCAACTCTATAGAATCCGCGCACCTTAGACGGATGTAAAACAAGACTTAGGGTGGAACCTGGGGTCTTGAACTCAACAGATTTTGAGAAAATTGGAGTGGAGTATTTCATGAATAATATTTTGTATAAAAACAGCTAATAAAATGCTAGGGAAATCGTAAGGAAAATATAGGTGATCAGTTTTCAGGACACCAATAACCAGGTGGTTTTTGAAAATAAAACAGAAATAATAACAACATTACATGAGTACCTTTATATTTTCTAAATGATTATTGAATATCCCATATATCAATTTGAGAAATGGTGACCGATGTAGAAAAAGCATTATATGTTATAAATAACTATATGCAATGCAGTTCTTTTTAATGATGGATCCCCTCTTATTGCTTAGTGTAAGATGGTAATAAAAAGAGTTTTGAGTCAGGAGGACTATAATGTTTGGATCATCATTAACAATATTAATAATTGGTATTATTTGTTTAGTATTAGGTTTCTATCTCCGGAGAAAATGGCTTATAGGAATATCATTTGTTCCTTTTTTAGTTGTATTTATTGGCATAGTTAGTTTAATAATTGAAAAAATGACTTAGGCATGAGCTTAAGTTATTTTTTTATACAAATATTTACATGAGTGGATTGATGCGTAGGATATAAAAAAAATTTCAAGTGAATCTGTTGCTTCAATCATTAATTTCAAAGAAATTCAGCATTATCAGCAATAATTGCAGGTAATATCAGCAATTATTGCAGTTATTACCTGCAATAAGATCGTTGCTCTAAACGTACTAACAACAAGCATTGGTATATAGGGATAAATTAATAAAGTTTTATATTTGACTGGTAATAATTTCTTCGATATGATTAGTGTATTAAGAGTATTGCTGTTATTATCAGCTATTATTGCAGCAATAACTGCTGCTTATATCTGAGGTAATGAACATAGATATACTTTGGAAGGAGGTTTTTGAATTTATGAGTACAATAAGTGCTGGAGAATTACTAGATATTTTAGGCGATCGTTTAGGAAATGAAGGCCTTTGTTTCTTAATTGCACTTGCCGAATCAGATAGACCTCTTTTGAAAGCTCAATTAGGAGATCGCGCTCAAGAATTACATAAGAATGGTACAACAGCTTTAAATTCAAGGCATCATTTAGACATACTTACAGCACGGATAGAAGGCGCAGGATTAGTCGATGTTACTGAAGTAGGTCGTTCTAGACTATATTCTTTGTCCAATTTAGGTAATATTTTAATCGAGCATTTACAACAAGAAAAATAAATCTAGGTGCTTTTATCAAATAAACAAAAAGGTTTTGATAACTTATGAAAAAAAGACAAAGGTTTAAATTAAACAAAGATAAAAGGAGAGAAAATGCAAAAATGACAAAACAAACTATTAGCAATACTAGTATACCGGTCAATACGACTGTTGGATTAAAGTTCGGTTTTATTGGATTAGGTATGGCAGGATGTAATATAGCAGCTGAATGCGCTAAATATACCGATAGTAACGGAGGTAGTCCATATAGCGCTGTTCTTGTAAACACCAACATTAGAGACTTCTCTAAAGTGAAACATAAAAAAGATGCTTTTACAGAAGTAAGACTGAGTGGATATGAAGGCGGAGCTGGAAGAAATATCGAAAAAGGTGAAAAAGCATTTAAGGATAATAGTTCAGAATTTTTAAATGCTATTAAACCACTATCTGATCGTGATTTCATCTGGGTAGTAGCTGGATTAGGTGGTGGTACTGGTACAGGTGCAATAATTGAGGCTGTTATAACTCTTGCTGAGAGTGGATATGCAGAGAAATTAGGTTTAATCCTTACCTTACCTCGTCATAATGAAGGCGGTAATGTGTTAGGTAATGCATTTAAAAGAATCCAAGAAATCGGTAAAATTAAGGATGCTATTGGCTCAATAATTATCGTAGATAACCAGAAATTATATACAGACTTCCTTAAAAAAGAAGAAAATAAAGCCAAAACAATGGACGATTTCTTAACATATTGTAATAGATATGTCGCTGACACTTTACACGAGTTAAACACTATTACCAATGCATATGAAAATATGACAATGGAATACTTTGATTCTAGTGAATTTGAAAATACAATTAAACAATCAGGTTACCTTACTCTTTCTAAACTTACATTAATTGATAAACCAGATGTTTCAAATGAAGCACAATTTGTAAGCAAGCTTAAAGAATCTATTGAAAATGGTGTTTTATCAGATGGTTATAACTTTGAAACAGCACAAACAGCTGCTGTAACTACTATCGCTAATGGTGGACAAGTAGACTATATCACTAATATGGCGTTTGAAAGTAAAGTGAAAGAAGTTATTGATAGTATGGCTCCTTACCTAGATGAATATCCAGTAGCTGGTTATAAAGCGAATAATACTGTTGGGATTAATATTTATACAATCTTTACAGGTTTAGAAACCCCTACTTGTCTCGGGATTATCGGACAAAAATATGACGAATTTATAAAGGCTAAGAATGCAGCTAAGAAAAATGATGAAGTTTTAGAAAGATTAAACTCTTTAAATCATGAAAAGAAAGAAACAAATAAACCGAAAGATCTTAGAGCATTGTTAAGCGGTAACTCTAATAAAGATGAAGAGAAAACAAATGCTAGCTCAAATTTACGCGGTTTATTAGATAGATAGATAGAAAATAAATCTAAAATAAAAAACTCAAAGGAATTACTTTCCTTTGAGTTTTTTATATAGAAATCCCTTATATACCAATGTTTAGCGCTATCGAACGATTAGCAACGCATTTCTAGAATCGTACATATTTCTTAAAATCAATTACACATTTGATTAATTAATAGCTATGTTAAATGTAAAGGTTGATAGAATGGGTGCCCTATCTTTTATTTTTTGCCTTTTACATCAAAAACAAAAATTCAGTAAAAATGGATTATATTTCATCTGGCTTTAACGAGCTGCTTTCGGTATCAATCTATGAGGCATTCTGTTTACAGAGGACAATTGGATTACTCATTTTATTTATTGATTAGCAAAGTGACCACCAATGTTTTTTATGCTAAATCAACCAAAAACTATAACTTAGCCCAATCAATTAACACTGCGTACTCATCCTATTCTTTTTTTCTTCTACTCCCATTTGAGTTTGGTTACAATCCTCATTTTTTCGGGTCTTCCGTTTTCTCTAGATCTATCACCATTGCTTCTTCTGAATTTTTTCCTACTCGAGATCTGAGTTGAGTTTATATATTTAGATGATCTGGCATTTTCTTTTAAAATCTTATTGTATCAACACTTAACGCTCTCAAACGATGAGTAGCTCTGTGTTCGAACGGTACAAACGATGCGCAACTACAACAATCGATTACATAAATGAATCGTTTGAATGTGTAGTCTATCGGTAGTTAGCGTATAGAACGATTCGATTATGTATTTGAATCGATATAAATGATTGTTAATCGTTCAATTGGATATCGTTTAAGTGCGTTATTGTTAGCGCTGTGGTTCGTTTGCGAGAGTTTTTAATTGCGTTACCAAACGGTAACGCTGTAAAACGTTTGTTTCCGTTGATTTATCTAAGTGATTTAGGTAGTATTTGATTAGGAGTATCAAGGGAAGGAGAGTAACTATGGAAGAGATAAATGTGAAAGAGTTACTGATAGAGAACTTTAAAGATGACCCTATATATAAACTATGCCAAATCAGTAAATTAGATGATTATCTATTTGATGAAAATATATTAGCTCTTCATCCTGCAACAACTTATAGTACGGTTGAAACTGGGAAAATACTAGGGAAGAATGATTCGACGATTAGAAACCATTTTCGTTCTGATCTAATAGAATATATTGAGCCAGAAAAAGCAGGGAAATACTTTAGATTAAATTATAAAAGCATTTTTCGCTTACATATGATTTTTCTATTAATGAATAAAGTTGGTAAAACTTCAGTGGACATTTTGGTGGAAGCTGGAATACATGCTTCTCAAATGTATGGTGGTTCAGGAACTGGTAAAACGAATAATAAAGAGGAAGACAGTCTACGTGTTATAAGTAACGAAGCACCAGATGAATTATTTGAGAAAATGGATTTAATTGAAAAGCATCTTGCTACTCAATCTATACAAATGGCTATGTTAGCCTATGAAAAGAAAATTACAGACTGTGATTTTGATATTTTACAAAATCAACATGCTATTGAACTTATTAAGCAAGAAGAGTATCAGCGCTATTTAGAAGAAAAGCAAACAAGACTTTTAGCGTCAGCATTAAAAAAGACTTATAAGAAGTCAATGTTTGGTTTTGTAAAAAGAGATGAGAATGCTAACATTGAAAGTATATCTAAAGAAATAGAAGTTGCTCTACAGGAAAAAAAGGAGCAAGTTATTAAGGAAAAGGTAAAATCCCATGAAGATAGGATAGCGGAGTTAAAGGATGAAAAGTTAAAACTCCAAAATTCGTTAGAAGACGAAAGAAAGAAACTATCCTTTCAATATCAAGATAAACTAGAAACTAGCAACTAATGCTAGTTTCTTTCTATTAAATAGACTATTAAAAAGTTAATTTAAAAAATACTAGAGACTACTAGTTAAATAGATTGAAAATTACGATAACTTGTTTTATAATAGTTTATATACAAATTATGAGGTGAAATGCTATGTTTTATTTAATTAACAAAAAATCTGAAAAGGTAATTGGAACATTAATAGTTGGAGCAGCTGCAGCACTATTAGTTGGATCAATTATACTGTCAGTATTATAAGAAATAGTAACTAAAGAACCTAAGCTTAAGTTTTTGGTATCCCAAAGACTCAAGCTTAGGTTTTTTAATGTTCTAACAGCTGTGTTATGCATTTTTCGTTATCTTTTAGAGTATGTAAGAACTATAAATTAAATAACAGAAATATACCAAACCACACCATAAGGTGTAATTTTCACCTAAAGATCGACATCAGATTTACCTTAAATCTTATTCTATATTATTAAAAAATAAAATAAGGTATTTACTATATGTGTCTTCTTTATTGAATATATCATTAATAAAAACTAGAATAAATATAAGAGGGGAGGTAGTTTAATATGCCCTATGGGTTTATAAAGCATTTGGAGAAAAGAGGATTTAGTCAAGTTACGCTTATTGGTTATGAAAAAGTAATGGGACAATTTTTTTCCTATTTAGCTAAACTATATCCTGAAAAAAAAGAGCCCTTTCAAATTAGTTCGAAAGATATCAAAGATTATATCAGAGCTCAAGAAGAGAAAGAAAAAAGCCCTTCGACCATTAATAAAGAATTAGCAATAATTAAATCTTTTTTCAATTATTTATGGGAAATCGATAAGGTTCCTGTAGATCCTGCTGTTAAAATAAAAAGGTTAAAAGCAAAGAAACTGGTAGAACTAAATACTTTTTATGAAGAACTTAATAGTTTACTGGATCCTATACTAACTCATAAAGATTATCCAATAGTAAGAAAGGCCATTTATGTCCTAGCTTTAAAAGGATTAAAATATTCTGATTTTCTATTCAAAAAAGATAACGTACTTATAAGTAATACACAAGATCAAGTGGAGATTGTATTAGAGAATAGGACTATCTTACTTTCAGGACAAGAGGCAAGTATCTTTATTGAATTTTACAATCAATCGCTATTTAATAGTTCGGATTTTGTATTTACCTCAAAAATTTATCTTAAAAGGAAAAATGATTTTGGTAACCTTGAGAATTATGGTCCTATCCAACTAATGACTATTCTCAATCATTTGAAAGTGATTTCTTCTGATTTTAATTTGGGAGAAAACTTAACTCTGACTATTTTCAGAAAATCCATAGCTTACTTTATGTATACAAAGCAAAGAGAATCTCTGCATTCTATAGCTTATAAATTAGGTATTGAAGAAAATACCGCATTGATCTATTTAAAGTTAATCACAGAAAGCACTGCTGAAAAAACATATTGAAGGTAATTTGGCATATAGTGTATACTTAAATTAAATATAATACTTTAATGGGAAAAACCCAGAATAAGCATGGTCTATATTTTCTAATATTAGACTAAGGCTTATTCTGGGTTTTTTTGTTGGGAGAAGATAAGTCTAATGGTTAATAAAAGAAAGCTATTTGTTAAAAATTTAGTCATTGCCTCTCTAATGAGTGAAGGATATCTAGACCCTTTTTCATCGAAAGTGGAATTAAGAGTCCCTTATGATATTAGGAAAACGCAATACTTATTGAGTTTGATTAAGGACTATAATCTTGAAGATGGTATTACTGTTTTAGCAAATAAGAGTGTTTTTATTATTCATCATTGTGATGAATTAGTTTCTTTAACTAAGCAATGGTACAAAGATGGGCAAAAGATATTCAGTATGGTATTGGATTACAATCTCATTAATATGGAGTCAATCATCTTATCCAATATCCTCTTTGGTAGGAGAGAAGAGTTTTACATTACTATCCCTACAACGATACATAAAGACTTTTTAAAAGCTATTTCCATTTGTATTTCAAAGCATATTGATGTCCCAGTCAACTATAAACCAAATCAAATCAATATTTTAAATGTACAAGATTATTTTAAAAAGGTTGCAGGTACTTTACCTACCTATCACATTGCTGAGTTAATTACTTTTCTTACAGAAAAGGAGAAAAAACGTATTAGAGAGGAGATATCGATTTGAAAATAACTCCGTTATTGTTAAGCGGTATTATTACTTCTGGTTTTATTTTAACAGGGTGTACGAATGGTGATCCATTAGTCAAGGAAGCGAAAAAAATTAACGAAAGTCAGAAGAAGGAAGAAAGCCAACAGGGAAACAATGAACAATCCGATAAGGAACTTCAAGAATTTTATGAGGAACAGGCCAAACCAATGGAAGAAGTTATAGAAGAGATGGATAAAGAAGAAGCTACCCTACTTACAACCGATAAGGATATAGAAGCAAAGGAAGAATTTACGGACGTAGAGGAATTTGCTCGCTATACAGCAGATATTCTTTATAAATTTCAAACCTTGCAGCTGGATGCTAGGACATATTATCAATTCATGAAAACTTACGGTACGGAAGAATTAAAAAATAGCTTACCGCAAGAGGAAGATGCCATAGCAATTTATAAATCTATCCAAGATGCTTATCTAAAAGAAAATATGCATGGAGAATCTTATCAAGTAACCAAGCCTGTGTTAGACAGATTGGGTAGAAATGGATATTTTTACAGAGAAGTATTAAGTACCAAAGGGGAAGAGTATTTTATTACCACCATCATAAAAGAAGATGGATCATGGAAGTACAGTAGCGATGATCTTTCACCACCTTTTGAAGTGAAAAATTAAACTGAAACTTTGATAGATCAATGTTTCATTTCAATTCAGCAGTAAATTTTAACAATCTTTTTTTAAACGGAGCATCTATTTTATAAATAATCAAACTTTATTTCTAAACAACTTAAGGAAGAGGGACGAATAATGACCATTTTAACAGCTGAAGAAATATATAGTTACACGGAAAATAAACTAAAGGCACATTATCAAAATGATAGTAATAAAAATGAGGAACTATCTAGGTTGCTTGACTACTATAATCTAATGCTTGTAGAAAGAGTGAGGGACGAAGATAAAGAACGTCTAAGAGATGAATTGTTTCAAACCATAACGCATCAGATATTTAACGGATACTTTTTAGTTGTAGAAATTTTAAATAGGGCGAAGGAAGAAATTTCGAACGATAATCTCGAACAACCTGTTGGTGTTCTTACGCAACAAATTCCAGACTTGTTAAGAGGGGTAACTGGTGAGGATTTTGAATCAACGATAACCCATGAGCCGTTCAGAAAGTTATCTAGTTGGCTTATCACCGAATACGAGGGTATTTACCCTCAATTAATGGATTTAGCGGTAAATACCGCTGTTGTAGGATCAAAGTGGGCCTTTTTAGATGAAAGAGAAAAGAGAGAATTGACGGGAGAAAATCAAGTTGAGCTAACTTTGTTTGCTGATCCGATGGATGTAACCTACCTTAATCCAGAAACCTATATTACAGCAGATATCCTAAATGAACAGGCGGAATTATGGACGATTACAAGAACGAGATATAATGGTTTTGAAAAAATAGGTGACCTTACCCTTATTAAATCGGTTTTAAATGATGTAAGGTTAAATATTTCTATTAAAGCTAACTTGCCTGAAGCAGAGAGAAACCTTGTTATTGATGGATTAATCCAAAAGGTGAAAGAAAGCAATTTACTAAGGGAATTGAACCTTCAAATTACAATTACTGCTGTAGAGGAATACTTTGAGATTATAAACGAGATAGATAATGATTTGGAATGACAAGATAGAAAAGGGAGTAGATACTGTGTTATCTGCTTCCCTTTTACGTTAGGGAGGAAAGTAGATGACACCTTTAAGTTTTTTTATATACGTGCTAATAGCTGTTCTGATAACGAACGTACCTTTAGTAGGAAAATATGTTTCTGTTATCGCTACTTTAGTACATGAAATTGGACATGGTATAGCAGCTATACTATGTGGAGGGAGATTAAAACAGATACATTTATATGCAAACACAGAAGGGATGGCCTTAACAACTCATACAGATTGGTTCAGTAAATTCATCACTACTTTAGCAGGTTATATATTTACATCCGCATTTGGATTGTTTTCCATCTGGATGATAAGTAAAGACGCAACAAAGCTATTGATATTTACTTACCTAGCCTTCTTGGTGCTAACACTGCTTCTGTGGATTAGGAATTTTTACGGTTTTATCTGGATCATTAGTTTTGGTAGTTTGTTTTTATTGCTTTTAGTCTATTCAACTGATTTTTATCAAGAGCAAATCATCTACTTAATTACTTGTATTATCTTCACGGAATCCATCAAGAGTGCATGTATCATTATGTATTTGAGTTTTAAGTATCCACATGATGCTGGGGATGCGACTAGTCTCAAAGAGATAATAAAAGTTATACCCGCTTCTATATGGGGTATCTTGTTCTTTGTGCAATCATTGTATTTCGGCTGGCAAGGAATACGACTAATTCTTAATCAAGTGTAGTATGTTAAAAAGCTTTTGATTTATCTGTAGCAAGTTTATATTTTTATTAATATATATGTTGTAATTTTTTTGGATTTTGGTGATTGCTTTTTTTGTGACCTGATCCTTGTAACCAACTCCTATAGGTGGCGAAATATACATGCTAACTCCCTAATTCTCGATTTTTATACGAAAAAAAGCCTTTGAGGTATTGATAGAGAAAAACAGCATAAAATTATGCTGAAATTAAAGAAATCTATCAACCACAAAGGCTGCAATGTGTATTAGGTTACCGCATATCCAGTAAAGAGGATTGCATAAAAACGAAAAAATATAAAAAAGTTATAACGGGATTATACTATTGAAAATACAATGTGACAATACAACTAATTTACAGAGAGAAGAATTTAATAAGTATTAAACATTTGGATGAAGAGTTTTTGCACGGTATAAACAATCCAGTTTGTACATTAATTAGGATCTTTATATTCTCAATCTATTTTTCAATCCATTTTAAGTAAAATGAGAAGAAGGGATCGACAATATAAATTCGGTCATTCTGAAAATCAATGGCAGGCTCTCTATTTGTATGGTCTTTTGCTAATTCAGCCATTTTTTTAAGAACTTGGGAGACTTGCGTTTTATTTGGCATTGATTCCGAAGTTAATAATTCCTTGAGTTTCTCTCTAACTGTATCAACAGTAATAACAGTTTCATGAGTAAGATCGGAGAGGGCTATCATAACTGCATAATAAATGTCTCCTTCACTTCCATTTTTAAACTCTCTTTGTTTCCTATCTCGAGAAGGACCTGCTACCAATTTATCATAAAGTTCTTTAGAGGAATGATCTTTTACTATCCTTTGGTAAAATTTTTCATAATTAATATTCTCTGGTAAGTACTGCTTTTGCGGCATTTTTTCTACAACCTTATTTAACCTACAAAACCAATAACAAAAATCCTGCATTAAATGGGGGCTTTTATAACTTTCGCTAATGAAATTTTGAAAGATAGAATCTGGGCATTCAATATCTAAGGCCTCAAACCCTTTTTTTGAAATCTCGTAGAGTTCCTCTCGCTCCCATGGTTCAATTCCTAATTGTATAACTCTGCCATCCATTTCTTTTTCAACTTTAATGGAATCTACTCCTCTATGAGGTACTGAGCACAATATAACTCTTAAACCAGAAGCAATAGGCTCTTTTAAAGCACGAATTATTTCTGTTTGAATTTCAGGGGTACAATAATGAAAATCATCTATTATTAGTACTTTGTTTGTTTCTAGAAGAGATTCTATAGCAAGATGCAGAGGGTTAGGTGTAAATGTCTCTGATTCTTTTCCTGTAATTTTTTCAGATTCTGATTTTGAATCCGTACCTTCTAGTCTAGCTTTAAACCAGCCCCAAATCCCAGCTTCTCCAACTACTTTGATAGTTGATGTTTCTTTTTGCTCAGCTTCTTTTCCTTTATCTCTATTATAGCTATTAGCTACAGCCAACTTATTGATAATTGTGGACCATAAAACTTCACTAGTTTTAATTGCTCCACCTGATATGAGAATAAAGTCATCATTTGATATTGTTTTCTTACATAATGTTGTTTTCCCAATCTTAGTAGGACCAGATATAGAGATTATTTTACCTTTTATTTCTAAATCCAAAGCTAAATTATATTCCAATTCTAAACTTTCTCTTGAATTATAAGTTATACTAGGGACACCACCAGCTGTAAATACTTCAGAGATTCTCATAGTAAGTTATCGTCCTTTTTCTATATAACTCTTATGATTTTTCATAAGGTGTTTATCTTTTATATTATAAAAAAACAGACATCATCACAATTATTTTGCAATGTTTACTAGTAATAAAATACTGTATTCATTTAAGATTATTAATTTATAGTAGATTGATATAATTATATATTTTAATATGATATAATTATAAAAAAATAATTTAAAAGCGAAAACCGCTAAAGCAGACTCTTACATAGTAAGAGTTGTTTTAGCGGTTTTTTGCGTTCTAAACATTAAACAGAGGGGTAAACAATATGAAATTTAATCAGATCACTATTGAAGATGATGTAGAACGATTACTCATCTTACGAAAACGTCTTAATTTGAATCAATTTCAGTTAGCGAAGGAATTAAAGATAAGTAAAAGTTACTTAGTTAAAATTGAAAATAGATCCTTGCCGTTGTCATCTGCTTTTATAAAAAAAATAAATGATTATCTGAACCGGGAGAAGATACTTTATGAAAAAAATCTATACTTCGATAAATAATGCTGATCTCTTTGCTGGTTTAGACAGCCCTACATTTGAAATTAACTATGTAGAGGAAAAAAAAACAATAGAAAATATGGAGGAATATGATTTAGTTGTTCTTATGATCTCTTCCGATTCTATTCTACCAGCTCTTGAACCTGTTGACACAGATGTTTTTGTTTTAGATGAGAATGGCTTACTTAAACAGATTCCTACCCATATCAAAGTATTTCCTGATATGAGTGCACTGAAAAAAGCAATTCTATTATGGACGCTTACTAATAAGAGTATAAAAAGATCAAAGGAAGGCTCTCCTAAACCAAAGCAGACTCAAAATGAAACAGCTGCTGTATTACAAACCGACAATAAAATTACGGGAAATAAACCTCTACAAAAGGAAGAGGATCCATTTAATAAGGAAAATGATAAGGATAAGGATAAGAAATCACCAACGGATGACGATATTGTAATGAATGAAATAGAAGAAGTGAATAGTGCCCCTCCTATACTTATTGAAGAGGATTATCCTTCTAAAGAAATGCCTGCTGAATATGAAGAAGCAAAAAATAAGGTGAATATTATGCGTAATTCCTATGTGTTTAAAGGAAAAGCATATCCAAACAATCAGACTATTGGAATATGGTCGCCACTTTCTCGTATTGGAGTAACCACTTTCATCATCAATTACGCCATTTTTCTACAGGCTAATAAAATTCAAACCGCTGTTATAGAAGGGATCAAGGGTAAGTACCTTCAACATATCATTGAAAGATATGAAGAAAAGCCGAGTAATTATAAGTCTTTTATGGAGGTATTCCATCTAGAGGATAAAGCTATTCTAAATATGGATATCAGTCAAATCCATTGGTATTACAAGGGAGTTTTGTGGTTACCTATAGGAGATAAGGATAAGGATTATATCTGGAATGAAAGCTTTTTAAATGTGTATTTCCAATTTTTCCGTTACCATGATGTAGTTCTGGTGGATTTACCGAATGGAGAAATGCAACAAGAAACCTTGGCTAGTTTACAACACATGGATGAATTATGGATCGTCATAGATAATTCCATGGATATTCTACTATGGAAGAGTTACATACAAAGTATTCAAAAAGACTTTAATAAGCCTATCAAGCTCTTATTTAATCGAAAAATGCCATTCAGTAAACCGGAAGAGTTTGCGAAAGAATTAGAATTACCTTTGGTGGCAGCATTACCGGATCTAACAGAAGAACATTACAAGAACCAATTTGAGAATCACGCACTCATCGAGCATACCGCCGTTTTCAATAAGTTACTAGATCCTTTTCGCTTAATTACACAGGAGTTAGGTGTTGAAATCCCACCATCTAGGAAGTTAATGATGATGAACTACCTAAGGAAATTTATCCCCTTAAAAGGTTGATTCTGAATCCTTGCTAATGCTATTATGAAAACATAATTTTTATTGAATTTTTCATTTTTTAGCTATCTTTATAGATAAGCAGGGAACTAAGAATAGAACGGACTTTGGTTCGTAGTTTTGTGAGGTTTTTGACCAACATAACTACCCAAAGTCCGTTTTTTTTTACAAAATCGGGGGTGAAGGTATTGAAATTAAAAGAAATCAAAAAAGTGTTAATGACAGGAAAAGGCGTTATTAAAATAAGTATGCATACAAAGGAGCGCTTAGTAAAAAGAGGATATTCTAAAGGAGACATAGTAAGTGCTATTTTTACAGGCTCCGTTAGTGAGATTCAAGGGTATAACAAAATTTCTATTTTAGGTAGGGATAAAGATCATAATCCAATTGTAGTAGTTATAGCCAAAAAAAGGGCATCTTACTACAAAGTAGTAACAGTGATGCCCCCTATAGACCGAAGTAGATTCAGAGAGTGCATTTAAATAAAAGAATTAAGTTATGGAGGAGTGTGCCATTATGGTTAAATTAATGAGAAAGACAAGACTACAAGATTGGTATGAATACTATCGTACTCCATGTCCTATCTGTGGTCATACAGGAGGATGTATGGGGCATAAAGACGGAGAGGTAGTTGCTTGCATTAGAGTAATTAGTGAAAAGCATTTTTCTAAAAACTCTGCTTTACCTAGTTATTTACACTACTTAAAAGGCGAATCAAAAAGAAAAATTAGTAAAGAAGAGGTATCGGAGTTTACCCAAGGAAATCAGAAGAAAGAAGATGTAACACTCGATACCGTTTATCAAGCGTTCCTTGAATCGCTGGAGCTTGATGATGTTCATTATGAGCACTTGATATCCAAAGAAAGACAACTTTCCGATAAGCAAGTAATGATTAGAAATTATCGCAGCTTTCCAGACAAGCCATGGAATGTAGTGAAAAAAATTACGGAACTCACGGGTATGGAGGACTTTTCAGGTATTCCTGGATTTTATCAGTATAAAAACTTTTGGACTATCGCTGGAATGAAGGGGATCTTAATTCCTTTCCGAAATCACTACAACCAAATTGTTGGATTTCAATATCGAATTGATAATCCACCTAATGTAGCTGAGGTAAAAACAAATGGAACCGATTTAAAGGCAAAAGTACTTACTCAACCAAATACGGTGCAAATTTCTTTAAAAGGAGAAATCCTTCAGGAAACGAACATTCCCGTTTCAAAGGAATGGACTACCATCTCTCAAGATAATGAAATACTAGGTTGGGTGAGAGTAGTGAAAGGAAATCGATATTATTGGTTGAGTTCTTCTAATAAAACGAATGGGACTGGGTCTGGTAATCCTGCGCCTTTACATATTGCTGTCCCATCCTCCCAACTCGTTAATTGGGAGCCTGGTAAACTTCATAAAGCGAAGTCAGCATGGTTAGGTGAAGGTCCACTAAAAGGTGATATAGCTGTAGATTGTATGGAGAAATTATATGATCCATTAGAGTTAGAGGATATAGGAACAACTTTTGTTTCTTTACCCGGTGTTGGTGCATGGAGGTTAGCTATTCCGGTATTAAAAGATATGGGTGTTGAAACAGTTAACTTGTGTTTCGATGCAGATGCAGTTTCCAATCCCCATGTTAGACAACATTTAATGGAATGTGCCAAGCAATTAAAAGTAGATGGATTTAGCGCAAACCTAGTTATCTGGAATGCAGAAGAAGGCAAAGGAATAGATGATCTCTTTTTATCTAATCAATTGCCACACATCAAAAGAATGTTTTAAATAAAGAATAATATTTAAAAAATGAGCCCCTAAATTAGGCTCTTATTTCTTTAGTAATAGGACACGATTAAGAAGAAGCTATATGTTCTAAAGGAAAGTTTTGCAAAGGATTATCGTATAGGTTTGAATTCAGCATCTACTGATGGTAAAATTACACTACCCAATAATCATTGTATTATAGGGGATTTAATAAAACCGAGCTTATTAGAAAAGGGTGAGGATTTTGTGAGAAAAATAGTTAAAGAAATTGAAGATAATAATACTACTTTCAACCATAGAGCTCATGAATATGAACCCAACAGAATTGAAACCCTTCTTTATTTAGATGAGGAGGTTTCCCGAACAAATTGGAAACCTACAATAGGTGTGTTAAGTCCCGTTGAGGCCCAACAGTTTATTACTGAAGCCTTTGAAGAATTAAAGACTATAAATTTTAAAGAGGTAACAGCAATTTTAGAGAAATAATTGATTTGATTTATATTTATTCCAAGGACTCTTTCATAGAGTCCTTTTTTATACCACAAGCTTGGAGGATTGTTTGAATACAATAGTAAATAGTAAAAGAGTGAATATAGAAGGGAGTAAAGTAATGGTTAGAAAGAAGGTAAACAATATGTCTATGCTTTCTGATGATGCAGTACTTAGTCCATTTGAAGACGAACATGTGGAAGTGAAAGTTCCAGAGTATATAAAGGTTGCAGACGCCGCAAGAATAATGGGGGTTAGCACACAAATGATCCGTAAATTTTGTGTGGAAGGGAAGCTTAAAGCACAACAATCTATGCCAGGAAGTGGTAGGTGGAAAATAAAAGCTTCTGAGCTGATGCATTACCCCGGATGGGATGATTTTATTAAAAGAAAAAAAGCTACAAGGGAAAAATCAAAAGCACTAGCAGAGTTTATGGATGGAAATAACGGGTCATTGTAGAGTCTGTTGATCTTGAAATAATCCATCTATATAGTCCTAATTTATTATACGTTTTCTAAGATCTATACTTAAAATAAGAATAACAGGTTATATGTACCCAACTTTAACTTAATCCTACTAAATCAAAAGTAGCAAAAAATGGCTTGACCGCTTAAAGCTTTTTTATTATGATAAGGGTACAAATAAAAAACGAACGGGAGTGCCCCGAAAAACTATGAGTAGTACATATTCACGTATGTATATACCCATAGCTTTTCGGGGTTTTTTTATGTTCATTTTTTATAATTTTCTATTCTCAGGAGGATAAAAATATGAATTTCGCAATTCAAAAAGCAAAAATGGTTAGGGATATTCCATATTACTTAACCGCAGCATTCATGGTTTATTTGTTTACTTCGGTTCCAGAAAATGCCCTGGCAGCGTGGAAAAAAGCAGGGATTGCAACAAACGGAGGATCTGCACAAAACTCCAAAATCTTTGATGATTTAAACAATGTCATTTACCTAATTACAGCGGTTGGTGGATTCTGGTCCCTAGGATGCCTAATCTTCTCTGGTATGAAATTATCCGCAGCGCAAGGTGGTAATCCACAAGCTCGTACACAAGGTATTATCGGTCTAGTAATGGCTGGTGTCGGTGTATTCGTTATTGTTAAAGCGAAAACAATCGCAGGTTATTTCGCAGGATTTGGAGCTTAATATATACACTATTAAGCAAAAATTTAACCCCTCTATGAACAATATAGAGGGGTGCCTTTATAAAGGAGAATGAAGTTGAGAAAAGTGACTGTACCAATTGATATGAGTAGCGAACAGAAATCTATATTAGGAATTATCTCGACTAGGCAACTTATCTATTTGATTTCAGGTGGTGCGATTGCATATGCCTATATCCCTTCTGTTTTCAAACTATTCCCAGGAATTATCGCAGGAGTTATAGGTTGTGTTATTTCCGTCGTTCCTCTAGCCGTAATTATCTTCATTTTTGGATTTCTAAAGAAAAGTAAACTACACCTCCATTATGATCAATATTTCCTGATTAAGTTAGGGTATAAAAACCAAATTGGAATTTGGAGAAGAGGTACTAAACCGAAAGATTGGATGGTGAACAAATAATGAGCACACTGTTACTTATGGCAGCTATCGTGGTTGGTGGTTGGATTTTCTTCCGAGTTCTAGAGAAACAACCCATATTACCATGGAAAGAGAAAAAACATACCAATGTTCCACTAAATACGAATAGTAAAAATAATAAGACGAAAAAAAAGAAACATGAAGTAGAAATCGAACAGGAACCAAACCTTTTTGAAGAATTGTTCAGTGATGTGAGGGATGTGACAACGCACATGATTCGATTTCATGATAACTCCTTTACGATGATCGCTGAAGTTGATCCAGTAAACTATTTCTTAAAAAACCAGGACGAACAAGAAGCAATTGATATTACGGTAGAGAGCTGGACTGCCACTCTCAATTACCCAGTAGGAATTTACCTGCAAAATCGGTTCATTGATGTGTCGGAACCGATAGAACTAATGGCAAAAGCAATGAAGGAATCGGAAGATTTAAATGAAGCCGCACTAAGTTACGGACAAGCTATGATTGATGATATCTTGGCCTGGCAGAGAGACACACCACGTTATGAAACAAAAAGATATTTGATCTTCACGCATAAAATCAAGGCTAGCGATATAACAGCTGACTCAGAAGATGAATTAGAAACAAAGGTGATGGAAAAAGCTTTTGCGGAGTTGATGAGAAGATTGACCTCCGCTAGAAATCAACTTCGAAAAGCGGATATTACCGTAAACCTAGTACCTACAGAAGGAATATATGAATTACTCTATTACACATTTAATAGAAGAAAAGCGTTAAAACATCGATTTAAGGATCTTGTAGAACAAGAAAAAAATGCTTTATATATAACGGCTGAACAATCGCAAAACCGAATTGAATTGGTAAAGGAGGCAATTGAACAACATGAAGCTGAAACAGAAACCACAACCAAAAGAGAAACTGCCTAAAAGCAAAGGGAAGAATACAAAGAATAATCCGAAAGAAAACGAGGATCAAATAGATTTCCAAATGGATACAAAACCCACCATGTGGGAAATTATATCTCCCGATGGCTTTAAGATAAACGCAGAAGATTATGGAATCATTAAAAACTCATTAGGTACTCAAACATACTTTAGACCGGTTTACATCCCTAGGGATGGCTATCCGCGGAAAATGCAAACAAACTGGTTAAACAATCTGGCTTCTAGTGGAGAGATGGATCTCTTTTTGGACATTAATAAGGTTGGGAAGTCCGATGCTATTAGAATGTTGCAAAGACAAATCACCATGTTAGAGTCTAACTTATCGTTCCAAACCAAAAGAGGAAACATTGATCAGATCAACGATCTGACCTCTAAAATCCAAGACACGGATACACTCATGTCTGAAATTCAATTTAGTGAAAATGACATTTTTAATGTAGGGACACTAGGCATCTTATATGGTCAAAGTGAAAAAGAATTGAACTATTTTAGCGAGACTTTAGAAGATGAAATGAGCAGTAGCTTCTTCTCCTTAACGTCCACTTGGGGAAGAGTAAAAAAAGGATTTAGAAGTGTCCTGCCATTTGGTAAAAACGAAATTTCTGATTCTTTACGGAACATTGACCGCCGGGCATTATCCACTTTTGCTCCATTCATTAGTGGTAGTGGGAAATACGTTGGTGGTGTTCCGCTTGGAATCAATAAAATAACAGGCCAATTAGAGTTTATTAATAGTTTTGGAAACGAAGAGTTCAGACCAGATAACTACAACATGTTTATTGTTGGTACATCGGGTTCTGGTAAATCCGTATCTTTGAAACTCTTAATCGCAAGGGAATTAACGGGAGCCAACATTTATAGTAGATTAATTGATCCTGAGGGTGAATTTGTTAAATTAACGAAGCGTCTTGGCGGTATTAATTTAAATATTAGTGAAGAAGAGGATATCTGTATCAATCCTCTAGCGATCAACTTTACAGATATTCCATTAGAAGATGGAGATGAAGAACTCGAATTCCTAGAAGAATCGGATGAAAAAGAGCTTGTAGAAAAGGAAGGAAAAAAATACATTCGCTTCGTTCCCTTACGGGAGAAGACCAATGACATTATCGATTTCTTTGATATTATCTGTCGCGGGAAAAACTCAGAAGATGAGGGACTTAATGTCTTTGAGCGTAACTTCCTAGAAGAAGCCATTCAATATGTTTTACAGGAACAATTTGAATACACATCACACCCTAGTTCTTTGTTTAAAGATGAAGTCGTAAAAGTTGAAAATCAATTGATTCAATCAAAAGTGAGAAAACCTGAGCCAACTATATCTGATATCAATAACTATTTATTACAGAAATATAGTGACGAACCTAGAGTACAACGATTAATTGCTGCCATTAAACCATTCCTAAAGACAGGATCTAAACCGATATTTGATGGTCAAACGTACCTAGGAAGAGGAGTAACGCAAACGCTGGATTCGGCAAGGCTTGTAAACTTCAACATTAGTTCGATGGAAGAAGGCTTTTTACGACCAATTGCTTATCATGTTATCTTGAACTATTTATGGGAACATTTCGTTAAAAATCTAGATAACGCTACGAAAAAGAAATTTGTTTATGCCGATGAAGCTTGGACGCTTTTGAGCTCTGAACAAACAGTGGATTTCTTAGAAAAGATGGCGAGACGCTCTAGGAAACGTAATGCCGGATTACGCTTAGCAAGTCAGGACTTTGTCCGATTTGTTATCAATGATAAAGCCAGAGGGATACTGCAAAATACATACGCTTATCTTTTCTTAAAACAAAGTAAACTCGATCTAAAACATATTAAAGAGAACTTTGATTTATCTGCCGGTGAACGAGATATCCTCTTCGGGAACCCAGATAAAGGGGAAGGCATTTTACGGGTTGGTAAATCATCTGTATGGTTACAAACCAATCCAAGTGAACAAGAGTTATTCTTTATTGAATCAAATCAGGCTGTTTATGAAGAAAATCTAACTAAAAAGCAACTGCAAACTTACTAGGTCGGGAGGATGAACAAATATGATGAATAAACTTTCCGAAATAATGGCCGACCTGTTTGCCAAAATGGGAGATATGTTTGCGGAGCCTTTCAAGAAGATACCGACCTTACATAACCTCATTTATGGAGGAGACGAGAAATTAGCATTTTTAACTTTTACTGAAAAAGAGATTACAAATGTATACGTACCTGGGATGAATATGTTCATTGCAGTAGCTGTGTGTGTCATCTTAATCAGTATTGTTATTGCAGGAATGAAAATTTCCGCATCAGGTATTAATCCATCGAACAGAACCTATATCATTGATTACTTTAAAGAATTAACGATTGTTGCTTTATTATTTGCTAATATCTATGCGATTTATAGTTTGTTGTTCTTAACGAACCAAAGTATTGTAAACCTATTTAATAGTGAAAGTGACTTATTGAATTTAAAAGATACGATAGAAATCACTGCAAGCAACGGAGTGCTTGGTATGCTAGCCATTCAGTTAATTAAGATTGGTCTTGGAGTATGGGCGTATTTTTACTATACGATGAGAAAGTTTACACTCATGCTTCTATTAATACTAGGACCATTAATGTTGGCTCTTTACCTCATACCTAAAACGAGAGGTATGACGATTGGATGGGCAAAAGAGTTAATTGGAACTGTTTTTGTCCAATCTGTTCATGCGGCCTGTTATTACATTATGAGTAAGATGACGACTACAACCAATGGGGTTGAGGGAGTTATTTTGATGATGGTATTCATCCCTGTTACTGAATCCGTTCGTGCTCTCCTTGGTCTTGGTGGACAAATGAATGATCGATTATCAAAGACGGCCGCCATGATGGGTGGATCTGCCTTAATGGGAATGTATGGTGCAGCAAAGGGTGCCATGGACGGTGTATCCGTAGGGGATGCCTTGAAAAAACTTCGTGGTGGTCGAGGTAATTCAGAGAAATCTGGGGAGAAATCAAATTCAGAAAAAGAAGGGGAAGGAACGGGTACCAGTGACTTGAAAAGTACACTTGGTGGAAATACCGGTACCGATACTGGCACTACTCCAAAAGCAGAAAGAATGTTAAAAGGGGGAGAAATCCTTTCCAGAGGCGGTAAAGCTGTTTTTGGTGCCGCTGGAACATTAATTGGTTCCCCAATGGGCCCGATGGGCTCCATGGTTGGTTCTACAGTAGGTTTTAATGCTGGAGGAGCTATTGGTGGATTGGCAGGTCGCGCAGGCACAGGAGCTGCCCAACTATTAGGAAGCCAAGTGAAAAAAGGGGTAAAAGCAGGCTGGGATAAAGGAAAAGGCGTCATGAAGGCGGAGTCCAAGGCAGATGAAAAAACAGCTAACTCTGTAGCTGATAGCCTTACTTCTGATTGGGCGGAAACCAATGAAGCGGACTTTAAAAAGGATTTTCAAGAACGATTCCCTGATGCCCACGAGTCAAGTGTAGAGGCCGCTTGGAATGATGCGAAAGCTGCCAAAAAAGATTATTTCCTAAATGAAGCACGCAATAACATTGCTGGTATCAAAGGAAATGAAGGGAAAAATGCAAGAGCCTCTGATTTAATTAAACAATCATCTGCCAACTTAACAAAGAAGTGGGCGAATGATACCAATAACAAAAAGAACTTTGATACTAAATTTAATCAAGAGAATAAATTACCGGCTAATGCAACTCCTAAGCAGAAGCAGGAACACAATAATAAGCGTGCAGCTGCATGGAAACAAGAAGTCAATGCGAAACAAATGGAAATTGAATCCGCAGCAAAAGAAGTAGCTAGCGAAATGGGTAACGGATCAGACTATGGACTTTCTTTTATTAGTAGAGCTGGATTTAATGAGAACCTTGCTGATAAGTTATCTGGAGGATTTTCATTAGATAAAGCCAATGAAGTAAGTAATAAACTAGCTAATGAATGGGCACCAAAATTAAAAGAAGATTTTATGGATAAATATGATCAAAAGTATGCTCTACCTAAGAATGCTTCTGTTGAACAAAAACAAACACATGAGAACAATAAAGAAGTAGCTTGGAAGAATAACCTAGGACAACAGAAAAATAAGATAGCAAAAATCTTAAAGAGAGGTAGCAAGGCAGTAGCTTCCGGTAAAGGTAGTTCTACCAATATCGGTCAACAATTAGCTATAGAAATCGGGAATGAATTAGGAATACCAGAAGTTAGCCCTCTTTCGCAAAAACTATCTAACCAGATAGTTGAAACGATGGGCAATATAACTCCTAATAGGGAAAAAGCTTTATCTAATAAGAGTATTAGTTCCGCTGATTCTGTCAAGAGTGCTACATCTTCAGTTAAAGGTTCTTCCTTATATTCTGGCAAAGAGGTCAATATCCCTTACTTAAGAGATCAATTAGCTGGAGTGAAGGTTAATGAAGCAAGAAATGCTTATGTGAATAATAGTAGTCTCCCTAAGGAACAGGCTGTAGCCAAATTTAATAGTGGCAAAGCACAAACTGTATATGAAAATGCAAGACAATCTTTGCCAAGAAGTATCCCGCTTGATAATAAAATTATACAAAATAAAATTGGGAGAATGGCCACAGCTGTAGGAGCTGGAGTTGGTACTGGAGCGTTAGTT
Source organism: Niallia sp. Man26 (assembly GCF_022049065.2). Taxonomy (NCBI): domain Bacteria; kingdom Bacillati; phylum Bacillota; class Bacilli; order Caryophanales; family Bacillaceae; genus Niallia; species Niallia sp. Man26. The sequence continues at coordinate 16,773 of NZ_CP095746.1, read as the reverse complement.
GGAGCTGCAAATCTTTCCGGTCTTACTGCAATCAAAGGGGTAAGTGACTTCATGGCAGATACCAAATTAGGCCAGGGGGTCAAAAAGGGTGGGGCTCATGCTTATACCACATTTAAAACAGAAATGTCTAATTTACAGAGTGTATCAGGAGCGACTCATCCTGTTCAACGAGTTAGTTCTGCTGCTGTACAAGCAGTTACTCAAGGAGCAAAAACTGGTTTCGCTACAGCAAAGAATCATATTGCGGACAATGTAGAAGGAAAACAGGCAGGCTTCAAGAATGTCATCGCCTATGCCTCTGGAATGGTGGGTGGAGTGGCTGGTTACCAAAAAGGTGCGAATTATGCCGCTTCTAATAATCGTAATATGAAAGCATTCGGATTGAAAGGATTAAACCCCTATAATAATGCCGTTCAAAAACAAACGAGCGAAATTGCAGACATCTCGCATTTAGCTCAAACGGTAATTGGTCCAGATGGTCAACAAACCATCGCAAATGGGGCCATCCAAATGGTCACAACGAATGGAGAGACCCTCCTTCAAGTAAGAGATAAAACAGGTCAAACACAATCCGTTTCTAGAATGGCTTCTGGACATTCTGGATTAAGGAAAGGGCAAAAAGTATATCAAGATCTTACCGTTCAAAACGGAAGTCTTGTTCCAACTTCTAATTCTTATCAATATGATAGTGGTGGTTCCAAAGTTTCTGCACCACCTATCCATGTGAATCCCAATAAGTTGGTCGCAAACAGAAATACGCCAAAAAATCCAAGAGTAATAAAAGAAGTACAAAGTTATAACCAACAAGTAGATAGTGGACAGTATTACATTAAAAATGCGATGTCTGAGATGGATGACATTCGAATGGTGATTGATCGTAATAGAAGCTATATGGTCGGCCAAAAAGATGGACAAGATTATCGTATTAGCCCATATGGTAGTGGTGATGCTCGTTTAACGGTAAATGAAGTAATCGAAACAAAATGTGAAGTGAACAATAGAAAGCTAGTGCCGACAACTTATAAGAAAAATGATGTAAAGACGGAGAATTATACTACATCACTTAAACCAAATGATCTTATGAATTTCGAGCCACCAAATAAACGGATTTTGATGAGAAAACAAGCCGAGCAATATCGAAATAAAGCATTTACTGGCTCATTAAGAGGTTTGTAGCATGGCGCAAAATCAAGAAAACAAAAATACTACTGACTCCATTAGTGAAAAAATGACCGATAATTTGAAAGGTTTAGCAGGTAAAATTGCTAAACCTTTCAAAAATAAATTTAAAAAACAAGCAGCCAAAATGGCTAAAAAGGCTATTAAACTCGCAATAAAAGTTTTAAAAAAAGTACTGGCCAAAATGCTTGCTTGGCTTATAAGTACAGTCGGAGTTCCTACTCTGCTTGTGGTCGGTATTTCTGTCATTTTAGCCCTCCTTATTTCTTTAGCTATGTCTTTCTTATGGGCAAGTGGAGATGATTTAGAAGGGGACGACAAAGCCATTCATGAGTATATTGTGGAACAATCAGAAGCCACTGTCGATATGGATAATCCTATTGAGAAGCCCTACCGGGTTCCAGAAGGATTAATAGCCTCTACTATTATGCTAGATGTGTTTGATGATAAAAAATCTGATTTAGATAGTATCAAAAAGATTATTAAGAAAATAGCAACCGAACTAGCACCTGAGTTTGAATACGGAAATTATGATGAATGGAAAGAAAAGCAAGTGATCGTCTACGAAGATGGTAAAAAAGTAAAAGAAGGAAAGGTAGAGCACACGAAAAATGAAGTAAGCAAACTGGAGTCTGTTCAGTATTGGAATGGGTCCACTATCTTTAACTATAAAGCTCATACATCGGATTGGAAATCGAAAGAAGTCATTACGCACAAAACCATTCAAGTTCCAAAAGAAGTGGAGTATATGGAAACACTAAAGGTCCCCGCTTCTATTGCAGATATAACAGACAAAACTTACCCTTACTTTAATCCAAAGAGTAAAAGTTGGAAAGATCTTCTGAAAGAACAGGTTAGACAACAAAACCAAAAGGTCGATACTACTGGATATGTAACCGTTCATCTAAAGAAGACAAAAACGGTAATGGTCGATAAAGTAATTGAAGTAAAAACCATTACGAAAACAAGAAATCAATATTTTACCTCTACACAAAATGTCACGCAAGATTATGCTAATTTTGATGCGATTTTAAATTCTTTAGGATTAGGTCTAGATGATAAGAAATTAATAGAGGCAAACTATAGCTTTATGGGTGGATCTATTAATTATACAGATTGGTTAAGTCAAAATGGTGGGGTTTATGGATACGATGACATTAGCTATGACGGAACGGTTATACCTGGTGCTGGAGTTCCGGCTCAATATATGCCGATCTATTTAGCAGCTGAGAAAAAATATGGTGTGCATTGGTATACGTTAGCGGCTATTCATTCAAAAGAAAGTGTGTTTGGAACGATTGATCCTATGGTATCTCCCGTTGGGGCAATTGGTCAGATGCAATTCCTGCCAGCAACTTGGGTAGGGTGGAGCTATGACATCGGTGGTGGATTGGTAGCTGCAAGCGTAGATATCACAAGCCCAGGAGTCATCAAAAAAGGCGGTGGACTTGGTGTTGATGGTGATGGAGACGGCAAAGCTGATCCTTATAATGTAACGGACGCAGTCTATACAGCTGCCAACTACTTAGCAAGTAATGGCTATTCTACCGATAAAAGAAACGCTATCTGGCACTATAACCATGCGGAATGGTACATTAACGACATTTTAGCTTTAGCAGAAAAATTCAAAACAGCTGCTACATATGAAGGTGGAACGGAAGGTTCACCTACCTTAAAACCTGGTAGTTTTATTAAGCCAACTACTGGAACGGTAACCTCCGGTTACGGTGCTCGATGGGGGACGAAACACCAAGGTATAGATATCGGTCTTGGTGGCAGAAGCAATGTGAAAATATACGCTGCTGCAGATGGTACAGTTTCAAGATCCTACCTATCATCCTCTTACGGTAATGTCGTTTTCATTCAACATAAAATTGATGGCAAACAGTATGAAACCGTTTATGCTCATATGCAAAATAGAGCAGTATCTGCGGGAGCAAAAGTAAAACAAGGACAATTCCTCGGTTATATGGGTGGTACCGGAAATGTTACAGGTCCCCATTTACATTTCGAGGTCCATCAACCAAGTTGGAACATTTCGAAGACGAATAGTATTGATCCAGCTTTACTAATTGACTTCAAATAACAAGGAGACTAGGAATTCAATGAAAAAATTATCAGTTTTATTACTATGCCTTATTAGTATTTTAGCTGGTTGTTCTTCAAACAGCAAGGCAAACGTAAAAGTAACGGAAGACAATGTGGAACACCTCGTAAAATACGACGAGTCACTACAAGGATTTATTACAGAAATGACAGATATTCTATTAAACTATAATAATGCTTTAGATGGACTGTATACGAATAGTACAAGTAATAGCCAATTCGCTAAGATCATGACAGAGAGTATTGGCAAATCGAATGAGTTAGTCACAAAAGTGGAGGCACTTGATATCGAGCCTGACCTTTTTGAAACACACCAAACCCTTATAGCATTAGTCAATCGTTCCCATCAGTTACTCTTAACTTCAGTTGATGCGGCCAACAATGCGGATGAAACATCGTTTGATAAAGACAGTTTACGCCAAGAATATCTAGCTATTAAGCAGGAACAAGCTAATATTGCCAACCAGTGGAAAATACTAAGGGAAGAGTTAGCCGCTCAAGCTAATAAAGAGGTTCAAGAATGACAAAAAAATCTTTTTTAATAATGATTGGAAGTACGTTAACACTCTTATGTGTCGTATACTTTATATTTCTTCCTTCTCAAAAGGAAGCACCCATGGATTTAAAGGCAACGCAAGAACAAGTAGCTGCCCAGATTGAATCCGATAACGAATATACAGAAAAGACAATAGAATGGGCTACTGAACAAAAGGAAAATCTAGATGTGGGCTTTATCGAACCTCATACAGAAAAAGTTAACGACGTTTCTCCTCAAAGAGACGTTGTTAACTACTTTATTACGGGTATCTTAAAACAAGATGTAGAATTGTTTATGTCGACTTTTCAAACAGAAACCATCTCCAGTGATTTATTTAAAGTAGAGGAAACAGATAAACAAAAGGTAGCGCAAGATATCATAAACCGCATATCCAAAAACAATTCCATAAAGGGTGTTAATTTTAAAGAAAAGAAAGGTGTTTTTGGTGGGGAAACTAATGAGGTTAAATTGGAATTTCAATATAAAGACGGAAAGTCTAGCCTTGTTACTCTTTCTTTAGAATCTATAGAAGAAGCGCATTCAGATCATGCCCATGATGATATTTTAGTTATTACAACCTCTTCATGGGATATCATCAAGCAAATAGAAAAAGAGTGATACCTAGCAAATGCTATCTATCACTCTTTTTTTGTGCCTGTTTTCTTATTTCATGTTTCGCTTCACTCCACGATCCAAAAATCCAATTAAATTGCCTAGAAGAGGGTAGGACCTGTTCTTTCGCGTATTCATCCCATTGCGTCATCGATGAACCAATAAAGGACTTTCTATGCTTAAGGGCCAAACTTATTAATTCCTCTTTGGAGAAATTACGTTGTTTTGGTTTCCCTGCAAAATCCAAGATTTCTTCATAAGTAAAATGCTTTAAAATGGTCTTATAGGTTGGTAGTTTATGCTCCTGTGCGTATTCATCCCATTGTTTGCGTGTTTTAAATTCTTTTCCATGCTTTTTCAAAACATCTTCAATCTCACCCTTAGAGATAACGTCTCTTTTCTTTTTTACGTTCAATCCAAGTTCTTTTCTTAGATTTTCCCACGTACCAAATACAGATAAATAGGTTTGAGTAGAAGGGAGTTTATTGTCACGATAGTATTTAGTCCAACTAGTAGATTTTTCAATATGTTCTATATGCATACGAGCAATGTTTAATAAATCCTCTTTGAAATATTTCTGCGTTCTTATACTGATTCACTCCTTTCATTAGTATCTACCTTTGCTAGAGATTCTCTCATAATCCTAATTACATCCTCATTTGTAGCATTTAATGCCTTAACATACGATACTTTCTGATCAAATTCATATTTATCAGTAGCATTAGATATAGCAGTTAAAAGCTTTTCTTTAGTTTTGAAGTAATATTCCTGTGTTCTTTCAGCCTGTTCAGTATACTCTCGCCTTTCACCAACTGGACTTAAATAGTTTTTAAAATCTTTAAGCTCATAATCTGGTAAATAAAATTTAATTATGTCCGTTTGATCTTTAAAATCAATAAGTTTATAATCTTGGAATTGGCTCTGGTTATGATTCTCTTCTACAGAATGCATTAACGTAATTATTAATTTTCTCCCCCCCATCCTATGGTCTATTTTTTGAAATTTACCTATGTCATCAATGAACTTTTGAATATCCAACTTGATAACAGTAAATTCATCGGGCAACCAAGGGTTCATAGTACAGTACTTTAGTGATGGATCAGGTAAAAGAAGAAAAATTTCTCCTGTATTACTTTCACCTAATAGGAACCGCGTATCACCATACATGGGAAGCTTGTTAAGAAATTCTATAGCCTGATTGTAATCGAATTCCTCGCAGTACCTTTTTAATACCTCTAAAGGAGTCATATTAAGTTCTTCTTCTGCGATAGTCTCTGGAGACTTCATTCCGTAATTCTCCATATACCATTTGTCTTCTGCTTCTCGTAACTTTTGCTTTTTGGATTTAATCCCTAAAGATTGAAGTATTGCGTAAATAAGGAAGAAAGTTAGGAAACCGACCAGAATAAACGGGGCAAGTAAAGTAACAATGATTATTGTTCCAACCTTACTTGAACAAAAGATGGTAACCATTATTCCTATTACTAATACCGCAAAAATTACAATCGCTAGGACAATACAAATTTCTAATATAAATAGAAAAACAGCAAGCCCTGTTGTACCTGGATCATTTTCATATATTAACCCAATTTTATCAAAGAAACCTACTACCCCAATCTTCCGAAGAAAGGGGAGAATATGATCCCATTGATAAACAGCTACGATTGCGAGGATGATTCCTAATATCCCGAATCCTCCCGTTTCTTTCCCTCTCCCATATTGCAGCATGCCGTTAAGAGCACCTAATATAACATTCATCCTCTCACTCCTTAATAAAATTTAGTTATGTATGTACTTTATAATCATAATATATGTTACACTGTTTGTTTTTAATTATAGGGCATATATCCCGCTCAGTCAATGACAGTTATGTCTATTTTCTCATAATATACCTCTTTTTTCCTAGGTTTCTAACAAGCTACTATATAGTCCTCTTTCTAATGGTGATATCATTAGAAGTGGAGAGGAGTACGTACTAAAATGTTAAATACACCCATAAAACCAATGCTTCTTCAGCCCGCTCCGGAGCTTCCGACAGGAGACAATTATAGCTGGACAATCAAATATGATGGGCATCGCGCATTATTACATTATAAAGACGGCCGCATCAGAATCTACACTAGGCACAAAAATGAGGTAACCCAAAAGTACTTGGAATTCGAGTTTATAAAGTTACCTGTGCAAAACTGTATATTGGACGGAGAAATGATTTGTTTTGACAACGATAAGGATGTACCTGTTCCATGTTTTGATAGCCTTATGACCCGTTTCCAAGCCTCTAATCCCACCAAAATAAATGATCTAATGCAAGAACTACCTGTCCAATTTGTAGCTTTTGATCTTTTATTTTTAAATGATAAATCTTTACTAAATGAACCGTATTATAAACGTTTATCTCTACTTAATAAGCACATTCCCAACCAAAACAATTTATCCGTTGCCCCTGTATATGAAAATGGAGCTACGCTATTTAATCGAGTCATTGATTTAGATCTAGAAGGAGTAGTGGCCCGAGATAATAATAAGCCTTATTATTTGGATTCCCGACCTCAAAATGTCATCTTCAAAACGAAGAACTATCAATATTCCACTGTCTCCATTAGCGGAATAAGAAAAGAAAAATTCGGCTGGATTATGAAGGAAGATAACAAATACAGAGGAATATTAGAATTTGTTCCACCCGATGAAAGAAAGGCTTTTTACCATATTACAAAGCAATTGATTATAGATGAGGATAAAGACTTTATTTATTTGGACCCACTCATTAAGTGCGAAGTGAAATATCAATGCCTATCCAAAAATGGGTATATGCGAAGTGCTAGCTTTCAGAAATTCATTGTATGATGAACCTAATAAATTGGAATACCCGCTTAAAGAAGCGGGTATTTATTTTACCAATATTAGTTTATTTAGGAATCGTCGTACATTGATAACGAACATAAGTTCTGTTATTATTACCATATAAAGAACTGGAGAGAGCTAATGTGGATAATTTAAAAATAAAACAAAACGAAGTAAACGATTATTTATTAGAAAATAACACCCTTATATACGAAGCCATGGAGTACAATTGGCCATTAAATTTCTAATATAAAACAGAAAATAACAATGAAACCATTACTGGTACAACTGTATTTATTGACTATCAAAGGGATGAATTGCGCATTCAAAAAACAAATGGTCATTTTCAATTTTTGTCCTTTAGTTCCATTAAAAAAGTATCTAGAAATAGGTGAGTATGATGTTTGATTATAGCCAATTTCCTAACCGCCCCATCATCTGTGTCGATATGAAGAGTTTTTACGCCAGTGTCTCTGCAGTTATGCTTGGGCTTGACCCTTTAACTTGTCACTTAGCAGTTGTAGGGAATACCGATAGGCAAGGAAGTGTCGTTCTAGCAGCATCTCCTGCCATGAAAAAAGATTTTAAAATAAAAACAGGTTCCCGCTTATTTGAAATCCCAGATGATCCACGAATTGTAATAGTGGATCCAAGTATGTCCGTTTTTATTAGAGTGAGCACAGAGATAACGAAGTTGTTTTATCGTTATGTTCCACCTTCAGCTGTACATGTTTACTCTATTGATGAAAGCTTTTTAGATTGTACTGGTATGGAAAAGATTGAGGGTACTGCAGAAGATATCGCAAGAAAGATTCAGGCGGATCTCTTCCATGACTTTGGGTTACCTTGCACAATCGGTATTGGTCCCAATATGCTTTTAAGTAAATTATGTTTAGATTTGGCTGCCAAGAAATCGCAAACCGGTATTGCGGAATGGACATACGAGGATGTTCCCAGCAAGCTTTGGCCATTATCTCCGTTAAGTGAAATGTGGGGGATAGGGAGCAGAGTAGAAAAGACCTTAAATAGTATGGGTATTTTCTCTGTTGGCCAATTGGCTAGATACGATCTTGGTTTACTTGAGAAGAAATTCGGTATTATGGGAAATCAGTTATATCATCATGCATGGGGAATTGATTTATCCGAAGTAGGAGCTCCCATATTTAAAGGGCAAGTTAGTTTAGGTAAAAGCCAAGTGCTTCTAAGAGATTACAAAAACAGAAAAGAAATAGAAGCTGTTATTTTAGAAATATGTGAAGAGGTATGTAAAAGGGCTAGAACAAACAATCAAGCTGCCAGAACCATTAGTTTTGGTTTAGGATACAGTAGGGATGAGTACGGAGGAGGTTTTTATCGCTCACGTACTATTGAAGCACCTACTAATGTAACCATGGATATATATAAGGTTTGCCTGGAATTAATGGAAGAATTTTATAGGGGGCAGACCGTCAGACAAGTATCTATTTCACTTACTAAGCTAGAGAAAGATACAGATGTACAGCTCGACCTCTTTGACACCAACAGTTGGAAAAGGAAGAAGTTGGGATATGTTGTGGATGAAATTAGAAATAAGTTTGGTTCCACAGCATTATTACGTGCCATTTCCTATACACCTGGTGGTACAGCTATACATCGTTCTGGATTAGTAGGGGGGCATAAAGGTTAATATTGCAACAAGGCTTCAGCTGAGCATTGTTTACGATTATCTGCTTTGGGTTTTTATTAAGTTCAAAACTCAGTAAATAAGTATGGTAAGTTGTATTTATTGAGATATAATGTTTATGTCTTATAATTTCATATTCCGCTTTGCCAGCAATAGAAATATTGCTGGCTTTTTTATACAAGAAGTTAGTATTATTATTGAATAAGAATACGTAGGGAGGAAATAAGGTTATTAAAACTATGGGCTATCATAGAAGATTCTAAACGATTAGTCTTTAAATAAAGTAAACCTAGAAATAATCCCATTCCACAATAAATAATCAATCCTACTACAGAGAACCCGGATACTAAATGCAATCCGCCAAATATTAAACTACTTAGCATAAGTCCAATGTATGGATGGCTGGCAAAAATATGTCCAATAAGTATCTTCCTAAAGAAAAATTCTTCTATGATTGGTGCTAGAATGACCGTAGAAATGACAGTGACTAAACTAGTCTGAATAGCTACTTCCAAGTTCTGTTGATTTTGAGGAGTTGCGTCCCCTAAACCACCGTTTATAAAGACGAAAACAATACCCGCAATACCCGAAACTAATATCTTCCATAGGAATATGTACAAGGCATTCAAAAAATCTTTCCCCTTTACAATGGGTCTTTTCCAAGTGAATACTGAGGTACTAGAATAAAGAAAGAATACAAAACCAAGTATGAGCAATTGAATACTAATGTTTAACCAAATGATTAACAAATCATTCTCGACATGATAATTCTTGAATGCAAGATGCTCGGTTTTCCCTACATCTCCTAAGTATAGAACAAACTTCAGTCCTCTCGGCACTACTGTCATTATTAGTATATAAGTCGCAAAAATCCATATGTATTTGTTCTTGATGAGGTGTTTCAAAGCTATGTCTCCTTAGATTTAGAATATTTATTATGCTAGATTATATTACCGTTTCAATACAAAAAAAGGTAAATTATAGAGAGAGGATCTTTTTTAATTAGGCTATGTTAATGGTTAGGGTTGATTTTGCGTGAGGTTTTTTTATTTGTTAAATGTTACACTTAAACTAATGGGGCAGTTTAGTTGAATAAAAAATACAAAATTATACATATTTAGAATCTTTTTTAACAATTAAACGTATAAAATAAAAACACTCAATCTGTAGTGATGGAATGATGAAATTGATGTTTATGCTTGCAGCAATATAAACATTCCTGTTTTTATTTTGAAAAGGATCTACAGTTATTTTACTATCGTTATTCTTAATCCTTCTTGTAGTATATTTTAGTAAACTAAGATTTAGGGAAATGGATAAAATTGTATTTCAGGGAGGAGGATTTTATGAAGAATGATAATGAAGATAAAGAAAAAAGTAAAATAGATACTGATGACGGTTGGAATAGAGCATTATATGGAAGTCCAACTATAGGTGGTTTTATTGTTATTGGAATAATTATAATTATTATTTTGTATAATGTCTTTTTTTGATTAGGAATAATTGAGATTGGATAGTGTAAGAGATATTCTTCAAATCCCAAATAAACAGAAGTCGGCTGCCGATCGGCAGTTTTTTTAATGTTCCAAACAGGGCAGTTTTGTTTAAGTTCATTTATTTACAAGTTTATTAATTTTTTCTTGTTTGTTGAACAATCTGGCTATGTTTAATTAGAGTAGGATTTCTTTTTCAGAAAAGGTAGCAAATGATGATAATGTATATATATGTTAAAGTAATTAATATAGAATGGGGGGATTTCATGCCTGCAAGTAATATTGCGTTTATTTGTATTGCTTTGAATTTAGCATTAAATATATTGGCGTTTACTCCTATCATTTATATCAATTTCGGCTTTGTTTTAATTCCATTTTTTTCATTTTGTGGAGCTTTACTAGGAGTAGGTGCAATTGTGTTAAGAGAACCTTTACTCAAATCAATTCTTGCTATAGTATTAAACATTGCTTATTTGAAATTTTTCTTTGAATTTTTTAAATATTAAATACTGTTAATATAATGATGTAATTATTTATGAAATAAACATGGCAGCATTCCTATAATAAGTTTAGAGCTCCATCTTGTGTCACAAACGGGGCAGTTTACTTTAAGTAGAATACTTCACAAACTTAATACTAAGCGAGCTATTCCTAACGCATTTGGTATTAACTGGATTTCAGGTAGAGGTCTGAGTTTTACGTTCATATATATAATGCTAGGGAAGATGATTATGTGTATGCAGAAGAAGGTTTGGATTATTAAAAGAGCATTGCCATTAGGCAATGCTTTTTTCTTATTTATCTTTTGGATCGACATGTTTGTAATCCAAAAGTTTAATCTTCATATTTCCGCTTTGATTAGATTGATCAATTCCAAAACTTATTGTGTCTTTTCCTAAAGCACCTTTTTTCTGAGGCGTAATATTTACTTTGACAACATAATTATAATCTAATTCATTACCTTTTTCAGACTGGATTACATTTACAAAGTCTTTTGAATTACCATGTCCATATTTAATAAAAAATGAGTTTGGGTCTTCTTGTTTATAGTAACTAGCAACAGCCCTATTTATTTCATCACCTAATACACTTAGTATTAAATGGTCGGCTGCTTGGTTTGGCGTATTTTTAACTTCTGCTGCATTAGTACTAAACCCACTTAGTGAAAATAAACAAATTGCAAATATAAAACTCAATATTTTTTTCATTTTCCTATTTCACTCCTTAAAATTAGATTTTTTTTAATTATCATTTGTAGATTATCTAAAAATATACAATTAAATTCTAATTATTTATATAAATGGATACCTTCACTAACGATATAAAAGAGGAAAAGAACATTGTTAGGTGCAATAGTAGAAATCGTCATTTTTAATGCTAAAATATTTGTGTGGAACTATCCGGTCAGGATTACTGTAATAAATGAAAAGTATCTTTCTTGTGTCGCAAACGTAGCAGTTTAGAGCAATAAGTATTTCAATAAATTAATGCTGCTGCTCCATGAAGAACTATTAAATCAATAACATTCCATATTAAAATATAGTCCAGTCAGATATCATAAAGATATACTTTTTTAGTAGTAAACGGTAGATTTAATTGATTCCAATACCATTAAGTATTACATGTTTGGAGGTAGCATATTGCAAAATTGGAATTTTGATAATGGTTCGAAAAAGAAAGTTAGGGGCTTAAGAAGACGATTTAAAGAATTAAAACGAGAATTTCTAAACAAACGCAGAGTATTCCTAACCCACATAAAAGTGAATTAGGTTATTGGCATTTACACTTGCCTTGGAATCAAGAGTATATAAATTTTAGGAATACCCCAAATAAATTCAGAAGAGCTGTTATGCAAATACTTATTGATCAAATGATTAACCTGATTCAGAAGGATCAAGCTGATTATAAAACTTATACCATTATCTCTCTTCCTAGTTTGTTTGACTCACAAATTGCTGTAGTACCTGATAAAACATGGTTTGATGGTTATTTTAACAGAGATACTAAAGAACAACGGTGGTTACCTTTAGATAAGGAAAGAAATCTTATTAAAGAATGGAATTTATCTCTTCCATTGAATTTAGATATAAAAGGGTTTAAAGAGCTACTTTTAGATGATGAAGTCTTTGAACAAGAGATTTGGTTTATAGGAGAGCTAAAATAACATCTGAAATAAAACAGGGATTTGAAGCAATCTTATAATAAATGTAGAGTACCCTCCTTATGTAACAATCGTGGCAGTTTAGTTTAATAACAATAATTTGAAATTTCCTAATGCAACATAAATGCAATCATATTTTATTAATGGTGTAGTTAATGAAAAAATATTTTGACAATTATTTAAGTAGATAATAAAATAGAAAAAAACTGATTGTAATAAATGGTAAATAAAAACCAAATAAAACATGCGATGATGAAGGGTAGTAAACATTAGGAACACTTTAGAGAGCTGATGGTTGGTGAGAATCAGTGTGGGAATTTTGTTGAATGGGCTTCTGAGCAACCAAGCTGAACGAATAGTAGGTTATGGCGGAAAGTCTCACCGATAAAAGAGACAATGTATCGAGCAATTATAAATTGTTTCTGTACAGTAAAGTGCGTTTATTTTTAATAAACGAACGAAGGTGGTACCACGGGGTTTCTCGTCCTTTTTTAGGATGAGGGACCCTTTTTTTATACTGAAAATTAAGGGGATGTGTAGTTATGAGTAAAGATGGGGTAGATTTGGAGCGTATCGTTTTTATCGGAAGAACATTCGAGGAATATATGGCGATGTTTTCGCTTTCGACAGAAGAAATGGAAGGAAAAAAGATTTTGGACTGTCCGGCAGGGGCGTGTTCTTTTACCGCTATCAGCCAGCAAAAGGGACTGGACGTGACCGCCTGTGACATCGCATATTATCATCCGGGAGAAGCTCTTGCCAATAAAGGAGAAAAAGATCTTATACACGCGATGGAAAGCGTAGAAAAAGCAAAAGCACAGTACGTGTTTGACTATTTTAAAGATGTGACAGATTTAGCGCAGTATCGGACCCGCGCGCTTAATGATTGTGCAGCTGATATGAAACAAAATCCTGAGCGCTACATTCCTGTTACATTGCCTTCACTACCGTTTGAAAGTGAACAATTTGACTTGATTCTCTCTGCTCACTTTTTGTTTACATACGGTGATCGCCTTGATAAAGCATTCCACCAGAATGTGATTGAAGAATTGCTTCGAGTAGTAAAAGAAGAAATTCGTATCTTTCCACTTGTTGACCTTACTGGGAACAGATACGAGCATTTAGATGAGATTGTGAAAATGCTCAAAAATCAAGGGTATGAAGTTGAAGAAGTTAGAGTGCCATATGAGTTCCAAAGAAATGCAAATACAATGATGAAAATTCGAAAGAAAGATAAAGAGTAAGAGTAAGGTAAATGTTTATTCCAATTTTACTTTTTATCGGAAAAAAACAACTGATAAAATGATGTAACATAATGAATGAAAAATGAGAGGGTATTATGATTGCCAAACAAGGGCAAAAAAACAGGGGTCCAATTTGACGGTTATCTACTATAAAAAAATTGTGAAATAATGCGCTTAAAGTAACAGGGGCATTAATCCAGTAAGGATTAATGCTTCTTTATTACTCTGTTACTAATAGGGCAGGTGTGCGGTTGGAGTCAGAGACCTTGGCACGTTATACATCGATATGATACGGCAACTCGGGAGACCCTATCGGTCTCTTCTTTATAGAAGAGTATGGTGTACAAGCGATAATAAGCAAGGAAACCAAATGCTGTTTAGGGAGTCGGATAGCAGCGTAGTACCAATGAAGTTGGGTAATGCCGATGGAGGAAAGGCTAGCTACCAGTTATCACTCTTATTAGGGAAACATTTACTACACACAGAGGTAGGGAGAAGAAATGGAAACAAAACTACTAAGGATAGCAGAATTAGCAAAATCTAATACCAAAATGAAATTTACATCTCTTGCGCATCTATTAAACGAACAATCACTCACTCATTGTTATTTTGAGCTGCCGAACAAGAAGGCAACCGGTGTGCATGGTACAACTAAAGAACAGTACACCGAAAATCTGGAAGAAAACATAATGGACTTGGCAAGTAGACTAAAAAGCAAAAGTTATCGCCCTGTCCCAGTTAGACGAATGTATATCCCAAAGCTTAATTCTGACAAGAAAAGACCATTGGGGATACCCGAACACGAGGACAAAATCGTACAAAAAGGTATTGCCAAAGTACTTAATGCAATTTATGAGAATGACTTTCTAAATTGTTCATTTGGGTTTCGGCCAAATAGAAACTGCCACGATGCGTTGAAAATACTAAACTTTTATATTGAAAAGAGAGCAGTAAGCTATGTAGTAGATGTAGATATTAAAGGTTTCTTTGATAATGTTGATCACAAATGGATGATGGAGTTCTTGAAACATAGAATAGCCGACCCAAACCTTCTGAGAATAATCAGTAGGTTTCTAAAAGGTGGATATATGGAAGAAGGTAGGAGATACAAAACGGAAACTGGTACACCGCAAGGTGGAGTAGTATCGCCTATCTTAGCAAATATTTATCTCCATTATGTTCTCGACTTATGGTTTGAGAAAGTGGTTAGGAAGCAATGTGAAGGACAGGCTTATATAGTAAGGTATGCAGATGACTGT
Source organism: Niallia sp. Man26 (assembly GCF_022049065.2). Classification (NCBI taxonomy): domain Bacteria; kingdom Bacillati; phylum Bacillota; class Bacilli; order Caryophanales; family Bacillaceae; genus Niallia; species Niallia sp. Man26. The sequence continues at coordinate 1,677 of NZ_CP095746.1, read as the reverse complement.
GTGCCACGAAAGCAACCAAAATGTGCTTAAGCACAATAGGAAGCTATGCTGCACTTAAGATGAGAGTGGGCCTCTCGCAATCGCTATACAGGTAGAGATTGCAAACCACCTTATGGTGCTATAGTCAAAAGCTATGGTATTGAGCGTTAAGGAAAAGGCAGAGCAAGACTTTGTCAGGTACATATTAAGGAGACGAAAATCATTGAACCGCTGAGGAAGTATCGAAAGCATAGGGTTGTCATCAAAACTGAGGGGGAGTCGTTAACTCAGGATAAGTTCGGAGGAAACCTGTTTACTGTCCGTTCGGTGACCGGTATAAAGGCGGCGTGAACTTAATATAGGCTTGAGTGTGGAACGTGGGAACCTACGACATGGATGTTAAGGGAGAAATTCAAGTGGAAGACCCACAAGAATTAGAGTACCAATGCTATGTATAGGGGCGGAATAACTCGTAGTAGCAAAGAAACCTCCTAACGGAGGTAGAGCAAAGGGGTTATGTTATTCAGTTTTATGAGCAAGTCAACCATCATAAAATGGGAGGAACTTATGAATAAAACAAAGCCATATGCAATATCAAAAAGGGTGATTTATGAAGCCTTTCTAAGAGTAAAAGCAAATAAAGGATCAGCAGGAATTGATGAGGAGTCAATAGAAGAATTCGAACTAAACCTAAAGGATAATCTCTATAAACTGTGGAACAGAATGTCTTCAGGAAGTTACTTTCCACCAGCTGTTAAAGCTGTAGATATTCCAAAGAAAGCTGGTGGCACAAGGACACTAGGAATTCCAACTGTTACAGATAGAATTGCACAAATGGTTGCAAAACTGTATTTTGAACCCTCGGTGGAACCTTACTTTCATGAGGATTCATATGGTTACAGACCTAGGAAAAGTGCCATTCAAGCATTAGAGATAACTCGCAAAAGGTGTTGGAGATACAACTGGGTTCTAGAATTTGATATTAAAGGCTTATTCGACAACATTGATCATGTATTACTAATGAAAGCAGTGGAAAAGCACACAAATATCAAATGGATAAAGCTATATATTGAAAGATGGCTTAGTGCTCCTTTTCAAACTAAAGAAGGTATAAAAGAACGTATCTCTGGTACACCGCAAGGTGGAGTCATAAGTCCAGTTCTTGCGAACCTATTTCTACATTACACATTTGATAAATGGATGACCATTAACCATCCCAATAATCCATTTGCTAGATATGCAGATGATGCAGTTATCCATTGCAATTCAGAAGCTGAAGCAGTTAGATTGCTTGAATCATTAAACAATAGGATGAAGGAATGTAAGCTTGAGCTACATCCATCCAAAACAAGAATTATATATTGTAAAGATGAGGATAGAAAAGAAAATCACGAGAATATTTCGTTTGATTTTCTAGGCTATACGTTCAGACCAAGACGTTCTAAGAATAGATGGGGAAAGCACTTTATCAACTTTACACCTGCGATTAGTAACAAATCAAAGAGAACAATTCGACAAGAAGTAAGGAACTGGAAATTACAGTTGAAAGCAGAAAAGGACCTTGAAGACCTATCCAAAATGTTTAACTCAAAGATAATAGGCTGGATAAATTTCTATGGTAAGTTCTACAAATCAGAAATGTACTCAACATTAAGGCATATCAACAAAGCCTTAATAATGTGGGCAAGGAAGAAATAT